>JBDTPR010000318.1:0-7541 GCA_039932635.1 Candidatus Solibacter sp. | reverse complement strand
GTTGGCGCAGTTGGTGAGGTAGAGTTGCTTTCCGGACGCGCCGCCCTGGTTCTCCGCCATGCTGGAACTCCACGCCAGGTCGTTGGCATTTACGAACAGCAAGCCAGTCTCGGGGTCGAACGCGGATCCACCCCATTCGGCTCCGCCGTCGAAGCCCGGGAACACCACCGTCTCCTTCCCCACGCTGAGTGGGACAAACTGGCCTTCGCTGCGGAGTTCACGAAATTTGGTGAGCGCCCATTCGTGCGCTTCGGGGGTGCGAGTGGTCAGCATGTCCTCCGTGAGCAACTGGCGGGCGAAGGGAGCTGGTTTTGTGGGCAGCGGTTGCGTCTCCGCCGCGACCTCGCCGGGCAGGGAACTGCCAGGATATTTTCGGTATTCGATCGGGAACAGAGGTTTACCCGTTGCGCGCTCGAAGAGATAGACCCAGCCCTGTTTGGTGGTTTGGGCCACCGCGTCCACAGACTTGCCGTCGCGCTTTACCGTGACCAACGTGGGCGGCGACGGAAAGTCGCGATCCCACAAATCGTGCCGCACCGCCTGGAAGTGCCAGATCCGCTTGCCCGTTGAGGCATCGAGCGCGATCAGGCTGTTGGCGAAGAGGTTGTCGCCAATCCGGTCCGCCCCGTAGAAATCGGTCGCCGCCGATCCGGTCGGAACGAAGACGATCCCACGCTTCTCATCAAGCGCCATGCCTGCCCAGTTATTTGCCGAACCAGTGTAGGTCCAGGCGTCCTTTGGCCAGGTCTCATAGCCGAACTCGCCGGGGTGAGGAATCGTGTGAAAGGACCACCGGAGCTGGCCGGTCCGCACATCGTACGCACGTACATCCCCGGGAGGCGCCGGTAGGGCTTCGGGCGTCCTACCGCCTACGATCAGAAGGTCTTTGTAAACAATGCCAGGACTGGTCAGGATGATCGAGATTCGGGATGGATCGCGATCCAGGCCTTCACGCAAGTCGATGCGGCCCTCTTTCCCAAATCCCGGTATCGGCTTGCCAGTGGCGGCATTCAGGGCGTACACGAAACTGTCCAGCGCGGAGAAGATGCGCCGGTCGTTGCCGGAGGACCAGTACGCCACCGAGCGATTCGGTCCGCGTCCCGGTGATCCCGGGTCAAACCGCCACAGCTCCTTACCGGAGGCGCCGTCCAAGGCGACAACCTTGTGCTTCGGCGTCAAAGCGTACAGTACTCCCTCCACCACAATGGGCTGGGTCTGGGAAGCGCCTGTACCGTCGGCGGTATCGAAGGTCCAGGCCACAGTCAGTCGTGCCACGTTAGACCGGTTGATCTGCTTCAGTGGGGAATAACGGTTACCCGCCGAATTTCCCCCATAGGCTGGCCAGTCCTTGACTGCGCCTCCCGTGGTATCGGCGGCTCGGAGCAGCAACATGACCGCGCAGACTAGAAGGGTGCCGATTCTCTTGGTTCGCACAATCGACCATACGTCGCATCGGGAAGTGCTGTCAATCCGCGAGGGAGGGATTACGGCAGCAGCCAGGCGCAGACCGCTGGCGGGCCACCCTCCTTCGCGTGCCACCTTCCGCGGGCGAGCCCCTCTCCAATTCAATGAGATACAAGCCATGCTACGTGCCTCGCTACGTGTGTGCTACGCACATAACTGCGGCCATTGCTCTCGCGGGCTGCGGCTCGGCGATCCTGCTACGCGAACACTGTTGCTCGCTGAAGACGCACGGTGTACGCTGGATTTCACAACAAACGAGTCTTAATATCCTTAAAAGGCTCGTCAGGAGAACGACGCAAATGTCTGACACACGACGAAACTTCCTCCATTCCGCAGCCACCGCAGCCGCTGGAATAACCGGAGCCGTGGCACTTTCCGGACAGGTCGCTCCGCAAGGAGGTCCCCCGGGAGGGCAGGCGGGAGGCAGAGGAGGTGCGCGTGGGCCGGAGGTTCCTGCCGGGCCGCCTCCACAGCCAGCATCAGAAATGCAGGTACCCAAGATGAAGTTCGGCAAGGTGGAAATCAGCCGCTTGATTGCCGGGTGCAATACTTTCTATGGCTTCGCCCATTTCAACCAGACACTGGGCTCTGTGATGCGCGAATACTATACGCCAGAGCGTGTCTGCGACGTCTTGCACCAGTGCAATCGCTTTGGAATTAACGCGTTCAACTATTATCCCGGCGCGCGCGGCAAGCAGGATCTCGAACGCTTTCTGGCCGAAGGCGGCAAGATGCAACTGATTGTGCAGGGCATGGGTGACCCCACGCCCATCGTCAAGGCCTTCCAGCCGCTGGCGGTCTACCACCACGGAGAGAACACCGACAGGGCCTTTCAAAACGGAAGCATGGACGACGTGAGGGAGTGGTGTAAAAAGGTCCGCGACATGGGCACACTGGTCGGTGTCGGCACCCATAAGCCCGAAGTGATCGCCATGGTGGAAGAGCAAGGCTGGGATGTAGATTTCTACGCCGGCTGTGTCTACAATCGCACCCGCACCCGCGAGGAATGGACCAAGGTCCTCGGCGGCGAACTGGTGGAAATGCAGGGTGAGTGCTACCTGCAAAGCGACCCGGCGCGCATGTACAAAGTCATGCGGGCCACGCGCAAGCCGTGCTTCGCCTTCAAGATCATGGCGGCGGGGCGTGTGACCAATGCCGAACAGGCCTTCCGGACCGCATACGAAAGCATCAAACCCACCGATGGCGTATTCATTGGCCTGTTCCCGCGCGCCAAGGACGAAGTCCGTGAGAACGCCGAGCGCGTGCATCGTCTGCTCACTAAGGGGTAATGGCGGCATGGGAACCAAGGCAAAGCAACTCTGCCGCCGCAGTCTGCTGGGAGCCGGCCTGGCTGCCGCGGCGGGTGCGGCGATCTCCTGCGCAGGGAGCCGGGGCGCGTCCCCATGGCGTTTCTTCACCGCCGCCGAGGGGCACATCCTCGATGCCATCTGCGCGCAGTTGATTCCCGCCGACCGGGACCCGGGAGCCAAGGAAGCCGGCGTCGTCAACTACATCGACATCCAATTGTGCCGGCCGTTTCGTAAGCACCGGCCGGTATACCGCGAGGGCCTCGCCGGAATCGACCGGATCAGCCGCGGGAAGTTCGCCAAGGGGTTTGTGGAACTCGGCTCGGAACAGCAAGTCGAAGTGCTCAACGCGGTGGAGGAAAACTCCAAAGCCTTCTTCGAACTGCTGCTCACCCACACGCGCCAGGGGTTCTACGGCGATCCTCGTCATGGCGGCAACCGCAACCGGACGAGTTGGAAGATGGTCGGCCTTCCGTCTCCACCGGTACGCGGACGCGAACACTACGACCAGGTTAAGGCAGGATAAATCGTGGCTCTTCGGCACGTCAATGCGGTGATTATCGGAGCCGGCGCCGGCGGCGGGGTGGTGGCCCGGGAACTCTCCGCAGCGGGTCTGAGCGTGGCGCTGCTGGAGCGCGGCAAGTGGTACTCGGCCGCGGATTGCCGCAAGGACGACCTCTTCAATCAAAGGACCCAGGCGCTTGGCGCCAAATTCGGACCCGACGATGAACGCAACCCGCGCGTCTTGGTGGACGGCCAGGGTAAGGAAGCCATCGTGGTCCCATCCGACGGGGGCTACAGCAACAATGCGGCGTGTGTGGGCGGCGGCACGTTCAGTTATGGCGCCATGGCCTGGCGGTTCATGGAGAAGGACTTCCGCATGCGCTCCACCTATGGCGCGGTGAATGGCAGCACGCTGGAGGATTGGCCCATCGGCTACGCGGATCTGGAACCGTATTACGAAAGGGCCGAATGGGAGATGGGAGTCTCGGGCGACGATAGCGGCAATCCATTCAAGGGCCCTCGGCGGAAGCCGCTGCCCATGCCGCCTCTCGCGCCGAACAAAGAACACCAGGTACTGCTGCCGGCAGCTCAACGACTTGGCCTTCATCCCTACCACATTCCGATGTTGCGCAACACGGTGCCCTACAACGGACGTCGGGCGTGCATGCGGTGCCGCTGGTGTGTGGGCTTTGCCTGCGAATTGAGCGCGCGCACCGGAACCCACAACACCGTGATTCCCACCGCCCTCGCCACCGGAAACTGCGAGCTTCGCACGGACTGCATGACGAAGCAGATCCTCCTCGACGGCCGCGGCCGCGCCACGGGGGTGGCCTACTTCGACGCCAACGACCGTCTCCAAGAGCAAACCGCCGACCTGATCATCGTCTCCGGCGGAGCGATTGAGTCGGCCCGGCTGCTCCTCAACACCAGGCACAAGCAGTATCCGGACGGGCTGGGCAACCGCTATGGGTGGGTGGGCCGCAACCTGCAATCGCACTCGTATGCCGGCGCCACCGGTCTCTTCGATTTCGACACCTACGACGACCTGGGCCCCGGCGCATCGATCGCCGTCTCCGACTACAACCATGGCAACCCCGGCCTGGCCGGAGGCGCTATGCTGGCCAACGAGTTCATCCGTCTGCCTTACCAGTTCATGGGTCAGGTTCCGCCCTGGGTGCCGCGATGGGGCAAAGAGCATAAGGAGTTCGTGCGCGAGGCTTACCGCAGAACCATCGCGATCATGGGCCCGGTGCAGGAGATGCCGCTAGCCGATGCGCGCGTGCAACTGGACCCGAAGGTGAGGGACCATTGGGGCATCCCGGTGGCGAGGCTGTCGGGCGGGCGCCATACTCACAGCATTGAAATCGGCCGCTACATCGCCGGCAAAGCCGAGGGTTGGTTGAAGGAAGCGGGGGCCGTACAGACCTGGAAGCGGGCACCGGCAAAGACTCTCAGCGGAGGACAGCATCAGGCCGGAACCTGCCGCATGGGCAACGACCCCAAAACCTCGGTAGTGGACCGTGACTGCCGCGTTCACGACGTGGACAACGTGTACGTGATCGATGCCAGCGTCCACGTGACCAATGGCGGTTTCAACCCGGCCCTGACCATTCTCGCCAATGCCTATCGGGCCTCGGAGCGGTTGCTCCAGGGCTGGAAGGGCTCCAAGGTCCGCTCATGAAGAGGGCCATCGCCATTGTGGGCATGGCAGCGATCGCGATGGCGATCATGGTGCCAGGCGCCAGCCTGTATTTCGAGGTCGGGGGGGGCAAGCGCTGCACAACCTGCCATGAGATGCAACCGCTCTACGATAGCTGGCACGCGTCCAGCCATCGCGGGGTGGCTTGCGACAAGTGCCACGGCGGCGCCCTGACGACGGACATCGCCTTCCACACCAACAACGCCAACCGGGCGTACTCGCACCTGCGGGACAACCTGCCGGAACAGATCGGTCTCAGCAACAAGTACGTGCTGGCCATGGACGAACAATGCCGGAACTGCCACCGTCAGGAGTACGCCGCGTGGCAAACCGGACCGCACAGCGCCGACTACACACGCATCTTCCTGGAAAAGAAACACAACACGGAAAACATGTTGATGGACGACTGTCTGCGCTGTCACGGCGCCTACTTCGAAGGCGGCATCGCCGACCTGGTCGGTCCGGTGAACCGCACCGGACCCTGGCAACTGGCCAAGCCGGAACTTGCCAGGATGCCGACCATGCCGTGCCTCACGTGCCACCAGGTCCACCGGGAAGGCCAGCCGATGCAGAAGGCAGGTGCGGAGGGTCGCGTGGCCGGCCGGTCGCAAGAGATCACGCGCCCGTCGCTGGCATTCTTCGACCGCCGCACACAGAGTTACGTGCCCATCGCCGAACTGTCCGTTCCCTCGATGGTGGAGGGGGCGCGCACGGTCCGAAGGAGCACAGACCAGCGGCAGGCGCTCTGTTATCAGTGCCACGCGCCCACGGCGGCGTTGCAGGTGGGCTCCGGCGACGACCGTACAGGCATCGGCGTCCACGAGGGCATCAGTTGCCTGGCATGCCACGCACAACACGGCCAGAAGACCAGGGCGTCCTGCGCTTCCTGCCATCCGAAAATGTCCAACTGCGGCCTGGACGTGGAGACCATGGACACCACGTTCCGCTCGACGGACAGCAAACACAACGTCCACTGGGTCAAATGCGCGGACTGCCACCTCAAGGGCGTTCCGCCGAGAAAGAAACCGGAGATAAACCAATGAGAAACCGCTTCGTGAAATACGCCGGAATTGTCAGCGTCCTGACGGCGACAGCCATCGCGCAACAGCAGACCGCGGCCACCATCGATGGCAACGCAATCACGGTCAAGTACGCGGCGCCGGCGGCCAAGAACCGCGCGGCGGCATCCTTCCAGACGCCGGCGGACCTGGCGTTCAAGGGCGTCAATGTTCCCAAGGGCGAATACACGATTTACGTTCTTGCGGATGGTGAGAAGTGGCAACTCGCCGTTAACAGTGCGACCGGTCCCAAGGCGGCGACCTACGATCCAAAGCTGGACCTCGGCCGGCTGCCGATGACCATGAGCAAAGCTCCGGCTCCTGCCGCGGCGTGTAAAATGACGTTGACCAAGATCGCGGCGCTAGCCGCCAAACTGGAGGTATCCTGGAACGATACCATCGCGACCGTTTCGTTCCACCTGGACCGCGGCGGCAGTGATTCGGAATGGTAGCCCGACTGGAGCCATCCTCCTGATTTGCTGCCAACCGGCAGCAGCGCAGACTTCCACTCCGGTTCGATGCGCGTGGCCCCAACCAGCGCGCTTAGAATCGCTGTGCCACTTACGTCAGTTTCCGTTCCACCCATGCGGGCGTTGATGTTCGGGGCCACGCATCCGGGAACAATCCGGACAGAGCACTTATCCGAGTCGGCGACTACACGCTCATGTGGATTCCCACTTTCCCATAATGCCGTTTTTCGGCCAGAACCGCCCTACCTCAAGCGCGACCTCACAGCTAATCAAGGTCGGTCGGATCGAGCGTGTGGTTAATCGTTTGGGATTTCATTCGTCAAGACATTGTGATAATCGCAAAACAGCCGTGGGCCAACCTGCCATGAGGCGTTGGCCTATCTGGCTGGTTGCGCTTGGCGGCGTCATCCTGATTCCAGGTGGAATCTGGTTTTCTACCTCTCGTACGCGGCTCACGAAGAACGACGACGCCACTGCGCTTCAGCCACTCATCCGAATCCCCTTAGCTTCATTGCACGAGCAGCCGCTGACCACGATGCTCACCATTCCCAAGTCGCCCCCGTGGGCGCGAATTCGGAGGGCTTGGGGAGAACCCGAGTTCGTTATCAGCGCGAGTGAGCCAACCGGCAGGACCGTGATGTGCCTCTCGTCCATGCCCGTGCGGATCGAGGTCGTCAATACCAATGGCAGCGCCATCTCCATGCAAGCTGGTGCCGGGCCGTATGGATATTCGGATTACTGTTCAGGATCTAGCCTCCGGTTCCAAGCCACAGGCGGGAGCGTCCTGACGCTGAAGATAACGAAAGTCGAATTGCGACCTGTACCAGCGGGCGACGTGATCGTCCTTGTGGACTGGTGGAACACGAAGGACAAACTCGTTGGCGTGGCGTTGGATGAAGAGACAGGCTTCCTTCTGAAGCGGCTCTCTATCGCAGGTATTCTCCTCATCGCCGTTGGTGCGATGCTTGTCGTTTGGGACTATTCACGCCGTCAGCGGCCAGTTTGAACGATTGTGGACGATATGTGGGGTTATCGGAAA
>JBDTPR010000317.1:0-7546 GCA_039932635.1 Candidatus Solibacter sp. | reverse complement strand
CCAGGCAAATTTGACCGTCAGCGTCCAGTGATCATTGGTGATCATCGGAAGCTGACGCTGCGGCCGCTCCCGGTAAGGTACATCACCGTTCCGCTGCCGATACCGCGCGCTTGAAATTGCGCGTAGCCACCGCTGGTGGATTGCGTCAACAGAAGCAAGCCGTGTGGCAGGCCCGCCTCCGAGCTCGTCGCCGGCAGGTTCGCCAGCATCGCGGCAGGGATGGTAAAGTTGCCAGTCCCGGCAGCCGCCACGCACAAGCAAGCGTAGGCCGCGGTAGACAACCGGTCCACGCCGATAGCGACGATCAGGACGGGACGGCGAGGATCGGCATTGCTCCATTCCACCGTCAAACCTTTGCGCCGGTCCACGACGGCGAGTTGCTCGCGATTCTTCCAGGTCAGCGGGGAGGCTGCTCGAACGGTTGCCGCGAACGGCCCGACCGCGCTGCCTCCTTGCGATGAGATCTGAAGTTCACCTGGAAGCAGGAATGGCTTGGTCGAGCGTTTGGAAATGCGGGCGCGGTAAAAGCCTTCCGGGCCGGCTACCAAATTGAGCTTTCCGCCAGCGCTCGCCACCGCGATCTCTTCGCCTGCATCCAGCCCGCGCGCACCAGAGGCTTCGAAACCCAGCCCCGCCAACTCCGCGAAGCCGCCGCCCGATTGGTATACGCCGGCGGAACCTGTGCACGTGCCCGTGGGTGGCAGAAGATGTATCGGCGCCACCAAAGGACTGCCACTGCCTGCCGCGAAGCTGGCCTCGATATACTCCTGGTCGTGAGCCTCCCAATCTCCCGGACGCGTCTCCAGCAATAGTGAAAAACGCGAGAGCAGCACAAGGGCGGACTGCAGCCCAGGCGTCGGCCATCCCTCCGGCGGCGCGCATGCACCACCGCCGCGCATAATCGGCAGCGTGACAATGTTACTCACCAGGCCTTCGGGAGTCTGTGCATAGACTGGAACGTAGCAGCCCTCCACCCCGTCAGGGACGCGGAAGGCGATCTCGTCCATCCCTGGCTGGTTCGACTTGGAAGTGGCAGACACGGTTGGCGAGGGGCGCCCCCCAACGAAAAGCCTGAGGCGCAATCCTGTTCCAATTCCGGTTGCACGCAGCCTTGCCACTACCCCCGGTGCAAGGGAGGGCTTTGCGCCTGTGGGCTTGGCCATGTCCGCCGGTCCCCAACCAAGGCGGTTGGCGGTGAATAGTCCCACTGCCATGGGCGCCACTCGAAAAGCAAATGCCTGGCTGGATTCGCCGCCGCGAGTGACCGTGGCGGTCGCCTCGCCCGGCATCAGAGTGACGGGCAGTATTCCCTCGACCTCACTGGCGCTGACTGCGAGCAAGCGCGCGGTCATGCCGCGCCCGCCGGACTGTACGGTCACGATGGTGGTGCGCACATCGGTGCCCAACCTCACGCCGCGAATCGCGAACCGCGAACCCGGTGCAAGGGCAGCGCCGGGTAGCGAGCCGGCCATGTGGGAAGCGCTATTGAAGAGCCCGTTTTGCAGGATTGCCGGAGGCTGCGCGTCGAGTCTCCCGATGGCTGCCGTAAGATGAAGAGAAATGAAAAGCGACCTTCGCAAATGAGATCCTACCACGCATGAGTTCCTTCGATTATCGCGCGGGATCGGCGCTGCGCCTTTTGGCGGCAAGCGCTCGGATTGCGTGGCGAGATCTCCGCTCCTCACCGGGGAAGTTCCTGTTTGCTGTGGCCGCCGTGGCGCTCGGCGTGGGCTCCCTCGGGGGAATTCAAGGGGCCATCGCCGCCTTCCAATCGGCCTTATCGCACGATCTTCGCCAGTGGATTGCCGCCGACGTTTCGGTGCAGACCGCCGAGCCGCCGGACCATCGCCAAAACGCGCTGCTGCGTTCCTTGGAAGGCCAGGGAATCGAGCGAACGGTAGTTGTGGATACCACCGCTCAAGTAACTTCCGAAGCGACGCCCGACCCTCAGCTGGTCATGGCGAAAGTGGTCGATCCCGCGAAATACCCGTTCTATGGGCGAGTGGAGCTGAGTCCGTCATCCAACCTGGACGCGGCATTACGCGGCTCCTCGGTAGCGGTTTCGGAGGATCTGCTGGCGCGCCTTCACGTGCAAGTTGGATCCACGATCGAAGTGAATGCGCAACGCCTGCGGATTAGCGCCGTGATCCGCGCGGAGCCGGATCGCCTCACCCTTACACCCACTCCACTGCCGCGTATCCTACTGGCCTACCCGGCAGCGGAGTCTACTGGCCTGGTGCGCCCTAGAACCTCGTTCTACCTCCGCATCCTCTTCCGTCTTCCGCACGGTACGCCGCCCAACGCACTGCGCCACTCACTGGAGGAGGCATTCCCCGGCAGAAAGGTGCTGGACTATTTGCACCCGGACGCACAGGCAGCGGCAATCCTTCAGAAACTGCAGAGATCACTGGGAGCCATCGGCGTGATGGTCCTGCTGGTAGGCGTGATTGCGGTGGCCACATCCATGTGGTCGCACATCGAACAGAGGCTGGATTCGATCGCCGTGATGAAGGCTCTCGGCGCGACTTCCGGGCGAGTGATCGCCGTCTACTTCTTTCAGACCGCGTACCTGGTGTGCGCGGGATGCGTTGCCGGCGCGATCTTGGGGATCGCCCTGGAGCGCGCCATCGTGACGCTGACACCCCAGCTATTCTCCTTGAGCCTGGACACGCCTTGGAATTGGAGGATGCCTTTGCAAGCGGCAGCCGCGGGATTTCTCGCCGGAGTCTTCGTCCCCGTTCACGCCCTGCTGCGCATCCGCGACGTGCGCCCCTACCTGACGTTGCGCCGCGACATGCACGAGGACCGACAGAGTCAACAGCCCCGCCGCGGTACAGCATATTGGTCGGCGATCGCTCTGGCAATCGGCGCCGCCACGCTGCTGGCGGTCTCCGCGACCGGTTCGTGGATCGAGGCAGTACTGCTGCTGCTGGCATCGCTCGCCGGCGCTTGCGCGTTCTGGGCGGTGGGATCGCTTGTTCTGGCCGGCTGCCGGATCGTCGCCACACGGCGATTCTCTCTTCATGCGCGTCACGGAATCGCAAACATCTACAGGCCGGGCAACGGAGCGCGTCCCGTATTGGTGGCGATGGGTGCCGCGGTCGCGCTCTTCTCCGCAATCCATCTGGTGCAACGGGCAGCTATCGCGGATGTCACCGAGAACTTCCCTTCGACCTCGGCCAACCTGTTTCTGCTGAATGTCGAGGCAGGAGATGTGAAAGGCGTGGAAAGCCTCTTGGCGGCGAAGCTTGGTTCCTCCCACGGCGCCGTCATGGCGCCGTTTTACTCGGCGCGGATCCTGGATGTGGACGGCCGTGCGATCGGTCAAACCGGCCCGGAAACAGAGGACGCGGGACTGCGCCGTCGCTGGTTATCCGCGCGGCTCGACCGCCTTCCCCCGGTCTTCAAAATGATGGAGGGCGAATGGGGGCAGGTGGGCTCAGAGGGGGAATCTGTCGCGTTGCCCGCACTCGCGGCGCGTGCGCTCCATGCCAAGGTGGGCTCATCCATCACTTTCGAGGCGGGTGAGTCAACGTTCCACGCGCGCCTCGTGGCGATTGTGAATACCGCTCCGTTGGATCGTTTTCGATGCTGCTTTCTCTTCAACTCGAAGGCTCCCGGATTTCCGGCGGCGGCCTGGCACGGCGTCGTACAGGTCCCTGCGAGCAAGATGGCGGAACTGCGCCAGTCAATGTATCGCGCGTTTCCTACCACGTCGACAATCGACATGACGGAATCGATTCGGCTGCTCCAAGAGTGGCTGAACGCCGTGCTCTTCAGCGTGCGGCTCGTCGCGATTTTTGCCATGATTGCCGCCGCCGTACTTCTCGCGTCCGCCGTGGCGGCGACGCGATTGTGGCGAGTTCGCGAGATTGCTCTCTTGAAGGCGCTCGGCGCCACGCGCCTCCAATTGATTCGTATCTACTCGACGGAGTTCACGGTGCTGGGCGCCGGCGCGGGCGTGAGCGGGTCTTTACTCGCGTGGCTGGCCGCACTGGCCGGAGGCCGCTTGCTGGGCTCCACGTACCCGTCCGCAAGCGTCCTGCTGGTGGCGCCGGTCGGAGCCATTGCGATTGCCAATCTGGCAGGCTGGCTCGCCATCTCGCGATTGGTCGGCAAGAAGCCTTTGGAGATCCTGCGCCATGAATAGCGATCCACTGAATGAGCGCCTCTGGACGATTCCGAACTGCCTCACGATGGCGAGAATCGTTCTCACCGCGGCCCTCCACCCCATATTCTTCCAAGGGCATTCCACGCTATTCCTGGCAGGCTTCTGTATCGCTTTCGCGACCGATGTATTGGACGGCTACCTGGCGCGCCGCCTGCATCTGGAAAGCTACCTCGGCATGAGACTGGACTCTTACGCCGACTATTTCCTGATCGCTTCCTCCCTGGTTTGGGCGCGTTTCCAGTTGCCTGACCTGTTTCGCGATCACTGGAATGCGTGGCTAGCAATGGGAGTCTGCCTGCTGATTCCGCAAGCCATCGGGCTGATCAAACTGCGGAAGAACGCGGGCTTTCACCTTTACACCACCAAGGCAGCGGGTTGGATCGCCTTTGGCCTGTTCCTCCACGCGCTGATAGCGGGCAACTACAGTCCGGTTCTCTTCGCTTTACTGGTCGCGGCAACCGTACTCAAGTCGCTTGAGGAGACTTTAATCTGTCTCATCATTCCCGATCCATATCGTCCGGTGCGCCCGTCATTCCTGGCATATCGCAGGAACCGCCAGCGGGCTTAGACCACCGGCGACGCGGTGCCCGACGCCGCGGGTTTTCGGCCGGATCGCGGTGGTTAACGCTTGGGCAGATCGGCAGCGAGCGTTATCTACTATCATCGGCAACTATCTCCCGCGTAAGAATGGCAAGCTCGTAGCCCTGCTGGCGCCTGAGACGTACAAGGTTCCCCACGGAACAGCCGGAGCGAACCTCCCGATTGCCGACGATCCGTCAGAATACCCCGTACCAAGCGAGCGCCGGGCATCAGACCACGTTCGATCACGCATCCTGCTTACTTCTTCACTGAAAGTGTAACCCCGTCGGGGGAGGCGATGCCGCCGACAATGGTCTTCAATGCGTAATCACCATCGGCGAGCGAGGCCGGAACCTGGATCGCCACCTGATACAGGCCAGCTGACCCCGGAGAGAGTGCACAGCCGAACACCTGCGCATCTGCGCTTCCGATTATGACCGTAGTCGCGACGCAATTGTAGATTCTGTCCGAAGGAACCTGGGTCCCCGGCACCACGGCGGGGGTGGTAGCACCGAAGCCCGTGCCCCAGAGAATGATTACATCGCCGGGGTGCGCGGCGACAGTGGTGGTGCCGGGAAAGGTGCCTTCCTTGACGGAGAGGCTGCCGTCCTGACGCGTGGCCACGGCTTGATTGCCTGGCCAAAGGAAGAACGCCGGAGCCCGCGCGACCACGGCTGCGGTGACCGAGTCGCTGGTTCCATTTGGAGTAGTTACCGTGACCAGCGCTGATCCGACAGGGACTTCCGGCGCGAGCACGTTGATCTGCCCAGGGCTAACGAAATAGACGAAGGCCAGCTGGCCTCCAATCCTGACGTTCACGCCGTCGAGAGAGGTGGGCAACCTGCCGTTGACGATGGCACGGTCCCATGTATCCTGTGCGACCTGTGAGAGGTTGCTGCCCTTGATGGCAAGCCAGGAACCGGGAACGATTCCCGGCAAGTAGCTGGCGCCGCTCTGAATGCCCTCTGCGGAGATCCTTGGAACGTTGACGCGCGGATCGCTCTCCTCGACCGACAGGTCATCCACCCATACCGCGCCGTTGATATTGCCGAAGTAGAACGATGCCGCTACGGTTTGCGTGGCGGGGGCCACGAAGGAGTATTCCACACTTGCCACGGTGGCGGTTACCGCGGCGGCGCGATTCAAGTGGATTGTGTTGGGGGCATCCACCTGCTGGATCACGAAGGGCAGGCTGACTGCGGCGGACGCGCGGGCCTTGAATCGCACGGTGTAGCTGCGGCCCTGGGTCATGTTGAAGAACTGGCGCAGTTGCGCGTGCCAGTTGGTGCCCGAGCTTTTCGAGACCGTCAGGCGGACGGAGGCGGTGCCGGAGATAGGGGCGGTAGTGTCGGCGATGGCGCTGCTCGAGACCTGGTTGCTGAAGGTCTCGTACCTCCAGCCATTCAGTCCTGATTCAAATCCGCCGTTGGAGAGACGCTCGATCTTCTCCAGACTCACGACGACTGCATTGGACCGAGGTCCGAGATTGCCGGCTCGGTCCATGGCGGCGATGGTGTAGGCCGACGTTCCAAGGTCAACTGTCGAATCGACGATGCCCGGAGGCAGCGCCCACGTGAGCAGCGTGTTGCCGCGGTAGACCACGTAGCGCGCAATGCCGGATGGATCCTTGACACCCGTGAAGGCGAGGTTCACACCGCCGGGAACAGCGGTAACGGTCAGATCGGTAACGGCGGGCGGAGCATTCGTATCGTTGAATCCCAACAAGCGGCGAAACGATGTTTCGCTATTGGCGTGGAGCACGACCGGATCGGCAAGCTCCGCAACGTAGAGGTCCCGAACGTAGGTCGCAGTATCGAGTTCCAACCGCGCGTCGCCCCAGTCGGCCCAATTGGAGCCGGTGACTTTAGCCCAGTAGGCCCAGTCCCAGTTGATGTAATTGAACTGTTTGATTTCAGGATTGGTCCCCAGTAGGGCGAAGAACGGTACGAACCAGGTTGACCAGCTCGCCTGGCCGGCCTGCGCTCCCACGGTCTGCGGAGTGGTCTCACCGATCATCACGGGTTTGTGCCGCGCGCGTGCCTCGGCGAAGAACGCGGGCAGGGAAGGGTCTTTAAAGCTGGCGGCGGCAAAAAAGTTCATGCCGAACCAGTCCACAGCGGCATCGCCGGGGTAGTAGTCGAAGTAGTTTTTTACTCCGTCGATGGCGGCGTCCCAAACCGTGGCCACTTCTAGATCCGCGGCGCGGAGTTTGTTGGTGATGCGCAGGAACGCCAGTTTGTAGGGCGTGGGCTGGTATCCATTCCAATTGACACCGTTGAATTCATAGCCAATGCGGAGGTAAACGGGCGTGGCGAGACGGCGCAGTCCTTCGACCAGGTAGTCTATCTCGCGATCATAATCCCCGTTCGCAACCTGCTGTTCATAATGATCGGTGGCGCCGCCTGTTAGGCTCAGGCCAATCTGGGGAATGACGAACGCGTCCGGATTTTTCAGAAGTTCTGCCTTGATGCTCTCGCTCCAGTCTGCCGACATATTTCTCAGGCCCGTGTAAGCCATGTAAACCAGCGGCCGTCGCGTGGCAGGCATCTTGGACCAATAGGCCGCGAAAGCATCGCTGCTTTGCCCGGCACCGTGCATGAGGGCAGATTGGGGTTCCAGGCGGGCACCGAAATTGGAACGCGAGATGATGTTTTGACCAAAGAGCCGGAGGGAAAAAAGTACGACAACAAGTAGCCGACGCATGGGAATCAATATAGCAAACTCGAATAGCTCAGCCGAACCAACTCTTGTCTCATGCAAGATGAGCCTGAACGGGACGCTGGATTCTCATACAAG
>JBDTPR010000316.1:0-7570 GCA_039932635.1 Candidatus Solibacter sp. | reverse complement strand
ATCAGCAGTTTCTCGCCAGGCTCCACCTTCAAGCGGTAGCGATCGATCTCGCCCTCTTGCTCCAGCCGCCCGTTGACCACGCTCGGGACCGGCACCGTGCCTTCCACCGGTTCCATCACCTCGGGCAGGTCGCCGACCGCGAACAGGAACGGCAGCGCCGGCGAATCGGGCAGCGACACAGGTACGAAACTCTCTGTCGATCCCATTTTGCCCAGGTCCACCGTGGTGCGTGCGGCCGTGCCGGCATGCGTGCCGTAGAAGCTCACCTGCGTACGGCTGCCGCGCTGTCCGCCCAGCGGGAAAATGCCATCGGCGTATTTGTACGTCCCCATTTTCAGGCGATAGAAATTCTGCGCCTGCGAACTGAAGCGCGCGTCCGCCACCTCGACGTAGTACGTCCCCTCGGTGGGAAATGTGAAGTCGAGCCTTGTATCCAAGCCCGCGCCCAACGCATCGTCGCTACGCGCCAGTTGACGGCCGGCGCCATTCAAAATCCGCAGCACCGGATCGATTGCCGACCCCACGCGCCGCGCCTCCACTTCGAACACGCGCCGCTCGCCCGCCTTGCCCGACACACGGAACACATCGCGCTCCGGACCCCGCAGCGTACCGTTGACCACCACCGGCGTCGATCGCACGGCCTCCGCGGTCTCGATCGAGTCGTTGCGATTAGGCGGCGAATTGGGCAGCGACTCTTCCTCCGTGACCTCGGGATACGATCCCAAAGTGAACAACAAAATATTCGATATCCCCGACGCCGTACGAATTCGAATCGGATACACACCCGGGGCGGCGTCGGCCTTAGGCTCCACCAAAAACGTAAGCGACCGGCCCTGAGCCGCCATCTGCCCCGGAGTCGCCGAAGCAGTCACGGGCGTGAACGAAGCAGGCAGCGATGTGGAGACCGTAGCGCCTTCCCCGAGACTCCGCCCGATCGCCGTGAGCGTAAATGCCCGTCCGATCTCAGCGCCGCGAGGCCGCAACTCTGTGATGGCCGGAGCAGCGGCAAACGCGACTCGCATGCACAAACCCGCCAACACGAACCGAGTCCCCATCGCCATCACGAACCGAGTCCCCATCACCATCCCGAACCGAGCCCCCATCAGAGCCGCGACCGTGAGGGAGCGGTCTTCACCCCAATTCCTGTGGTTCGTCGAATTCTGCGCCGGTTCTTGTGGGGCAGACTTTAGTCTGCGCACCGACTTTAGTCGGTGCAGGGCGAGCTCCGCTCGCCGCGCTCCCTCACGGTCGCGGCTCCGATTGGGGCTCGAGTTGCGCAGATCACCGACCAGCCCTCTCATTGCCCACCCCGCAAAGGCACGGGAACAAATTCCTTCTTCATCATCCCCGTCCCCGCGTCGTAGAGTCGCACCATCCCATCGAATCCCGCGGCCGCCACCGTCGCGCTATCCGGACTAAACGCCACCGTATAAATCCCCGCCTTATGCCCCTTGCACGCCGCCACGCGCTCGCCCGATTCCGCATCGTACACATTCACCTCCGCCGCCGCACCCGCCACCGCGATCTTCTTCCCGTCCGCCGACCACGCCAGCGCCGCGATTGCGCCATCCTGCCGCGGCAACTTCCTCAGCAGCGTCGTATCATCGGCGATCTTCATATTCTTGGGCCGATCGATCATATAGATGTAGGGCACGCGATCGTCCCCGCCGATCACCACGATCTCTTTCGCCGGATGCCGCGCGATCGCCGTCAATTCGCCGCGCAGCAGATTCACATTCTCCTGGAAAGCCCCGCTCGCCGTATCCGTCAGCTTCGCCGAACGATCCCGCCCCACCGACACGATCCGCTTTCCATCCGCGCCGAACACGGTCCCCAGCACCCAGTTCTCGTGTGCGCCCATCTTCGCAAGTTCCTTGCCGGTGGCCGTATCCACAATGCGTACTGTATTGTCGGTGCACCCCGCCGCTAGACGCGATGCATCGGGCGAAAGTGACACGCCGAACACCGTATCGCCGGTCAGCACCAGCGAGCGCTGCAATTTGCCGCTGGCTACATCCCACAATTGAATCTCCCCAAACCTCGCAGGAGTCCCGCCGCCGGCCGCCAGCAGCTTGCCATCGCGCGAGAACGCGAGCGAAAGGATCCGCTCGGAAAGGCCCGCCAGCCGCCGCGGCGCCGCACTGCCATCCAGCGCATGCAGCAGAATCTCGCGATTGCCCGACACCGCCAGCGTCTTCCCGTCCGGCGAAAATGCCATTGCCGTGATCACCGGAGCCTGCGCGTACACCGCCGGGCCATCTCCGGCCCCGAGCTTCGCCTCCGCCGGAGTATCGTCCTTTGCCCCCGCCGCGACCCATTCGCGCACGAGCGCCAATTGTTCGCCCGTTAACGCCGCCTGCCCCATCGGCATGCGCGGCTGCAACTCTCCGGTGAGATATTTCACAAGCAGAGGCGCCGCCGGACCCCGTTTGCCGCCCGCCGTCAGGCCCTCAAACGTCGTCAAATCGAGGTTCGACGACTTCATATTAGGCTGGTGGCAGCCCTGGCATTGGCGCTGCAGAATCGGTCGGATTTCACGGAAATAGCTGGGTTCCGCGCCCCGCAGGCACGGGGCCGCGCACAACACCACCGCAGCTATTCCAGAAAATAGCGGTACAGAGTTCACTTGATCCCCTCTCAGTGACTCGATTGATTATATGGCAACAACTCCTGCTAAAGTAATCCCTCATGCGATGCCTGGCGATGCTGCTGCTGGCGGCAACCCCTCTCACCGGCCAACTCACGCTCTACACCTGCATGGTGAATTCGAAGGACTACGTCGTGGGCGCCAAGCTCCCGCCCAGCGGCATCTTCCGTAAATCCGACGGCGGCGAATGGCGGCACGCCGGCTACAACCACCCCTTCATCAGTGCGCTCGATTTCGACCCCGCCGACCCCAACACCCTCTACGTCGCCGCCGGCAACGGCCTCATCCGCGTACGCAATCACGGCGAGCAGTGGAAGATCCTCACCGGCAGCGAAGTCACCGAACTCCAGGACGTCTCCGTGGATCGCCGCTCGCCGGGCACCATCTACTTCAGCCACACCGCCGGAATCCGCGTGACGCACGATGGCGGCGCCACCTGGCAGGACGCCGGCGTCACGCTGCACCGCAAGTACACGCAAGCCATCCGCGTCGATTCCCGCCAGAGCGGCGTCCTCGTCGCCGGCAATGAGGAAGGCCTCTTCCGCAGCGCCGATAGCGGCAAAACCTGGAAGCCCGCGGGCGCCGCCGGATTTCAGATCCTGCGCGTCGAACAATCGCCACACGATCCCACGCACTGGCTCGCCGCCACCCAGGGCGGTGGACTCTTCGTCTCCCGAGATGGAGCCCTCACCTTCGAGAGCGCCGGCAATCTGGGTACCGGCCGCAATCTCTCCGACATCGCGTTCGACCCCGACGGCCCTGCGCGCATCGCCGTCGCGGGATGGGGAGTCGGCGTGGCCCTCTCCGAAGACCGCGGCAATACCTGGCAATCGCGCAGTTCCGGCCTGCCCTCCCTCAACGTATGGAGCGTCGCCTTCGACCCCGCGCACCCCGGCCGCCTCTACGCCGGCGTCCACGAAGAGGCGCTCTACGTCTCGCAGGATTACGGCAAAACCTGGAGCCGCGACGGCCTCGCAGGCAGCCGCGTCTTTCGCATGAAGTTCGTACCGGAGCGCCCATGAGAGTCCTCATGCTCCTTCTCTGCGCTCTGCCCCTGCACGCGCAAACGCCCGATTTCCAGCAGCGTACACGCGCCGCCATCGAGTCCTACGCGCATCCCAAAACCGCCGCGCCGCTCGGCTACCTGAACATCGCCGCGAAGCTCAAACTCCACGAGGACGCCGCCGTCTGCTCCCGCCGCCTCGAGGAACTGCTCGCCGAAGTACCCACCGGCGACATGTTCTGGATGTTCCCCATCACCGCCGTCGCCCATCTGGACCAGGGCCAACTCACCGATTCTGCCCGCCGCGCCCTCCGCTCCTCTTTCAAGAACTACATGCCCTATCGCGGCGACACCGAGAATCACTGGCTTCTGTACTACACGTCGCTCTACCTGATGGCGCAGATGTACCCCAACGAGCCCGGCGACGCGTGGTTCACCGGCAAATCGTCCGCCGAGAATATGCAGGAAGCCGCTAGTTGGATCGAAGGCTGGGTCAAACTCACCACCACCCGCGGCCAGGGCGAATACGATAGCCCGCACTACATGGGCCTCTACTTCCTATCGATGTCCTACCTCGCCGAGTGGGCCAAAGACCCCGCCATGAAGCAGCGCGCCAAAATGATGATCGAGTATCTGATGGCCGACTACGCGGCCGAGAATCTCGACGGCATCTTCACCGGCGCCCACTCGCGCGTCTATGACCGCCAGGTGCTGGAAAAATGGTTCAACGTCTCTAGCGAATTCGGCTGGGCGCTCTTCGGACTCGGACCGCCCGCCGACGCCCCCGGCAGCTACCTGATCTGCTACCTGCTGGCCAGTGCATATGAGCCACCCGAGATCCTCACGCGCATCGCCACGGACCGCTCCAAGCCCTACACCCACTACGAACGCAAGCGCACCCGCAATCGCTGGCGCTTCTTCGACGACCTTCACGGCCCCGTCTACAAGACCACCTACATGCGCCGCGAATACGCCGTCGGGTCCGACCAGGGCGGCACGCTCCAACCCATTCAGGAACACTCGTGGGGTGTCACGTGGGCAGTACCCGATCCGCGCGGCGTGCACAATACCTTCTTCACCGTGCATCCCTCTTCATCGCTGCGCGAGTTGCAGACCTATTTCACCTTCCCGCCCGATCAGGGCATGGCCGACGTCGTGGCCTCCAAGAAATCCTACGACTCGCCCGACAAATTCGTCGGCGGCTCACCCTACGAGCAGATCTTTCAGGACGAGGACACCGTCATCGTTCTCTACGACATCCCCGCCGAAACCCGCTTCCCCCACATCAACGGCTTCTTCTCCAAAGACCTCGCGGAGTTCCGCGAAGACCCCTCAGGCTGGATTTTCATGCGTGGCGCAGACGCCTGGATCGCCGCCCGCCCCCTCCGACCCTATACGTGGACGCCCATCGAGGGCGGCGGCCGCCGTCTCTTCAGTCCCTACCTGAAGAACGGCATGGTGGTGCAAGTGGCAGCACATAATGAATACCGCGATCTGGAAGCCTTCCGCCGCGCCATCCTGGCACTGCCGCTGGAATTTCACCTCACGCCGACACCCTCGGTCCGCTTCCGCTCGCTGCGCGGCAAGACGCTGGCCTTCACCTATGGCGACACGCCGAGGGTCAACAATACGCCGCTGAATTACACCAACTGGCCGCTCTTCGGAGGCCCCTTCGTGGAAGCCGCGGTAGACTCCGAGCGCCTCACCCTGAAATACGGAGCCATGCGCCGCACCCTGGATTTCCGCACCCTGACCATCAACGAGACTAAATAACGCGTCGTGCCGCGCTGTGGGGCCGTGAGGCTGGAGTCTCCAAGCCGCGCGATAATGCGGATTGCCGCTCCTCACCATTCTCGTAGCGCTCTCCTTGGCCATCTGGATCTACCTCCTGTCCGCGCGAGGAGCCTTCTGGCGTATGCGACCCGAGGATCCCGCAGGCACTCCGCAGCGTCCCGCCCCTCCTGTGACCGCCGTTGTCCCCGCTCGCAACGAAGCCGATGTCGTAGCCCGCAGTCTTGGGTCGCTCGCCCACCAGCAGTATCCCGGCGACTTCCGCATCATTCTCGTAAACGACTCCAGCGACGACGCCACTGCCGATCTCGCACGCCCGTTCGCGCAAATCATCGCCGCGCGTCCCAAGCCCCAGGGTTGGACCGGCAAAATGTGGGCCGTCAGCGAGGGCGTTCGCCATGCCCACTCGGACTACATCCTGCTCACCGACGCCGATATCGTCCACCCACCCGAACACATCGCTGGCCTCGTCGCCCGAGCCGTCGAAGGCAACTACGACCTGGTCTCCTACATGGTCCGCCTCTCCTGCCGCACTGCGGCGGAGCAAGCCCTCATCCCCGCCTTCGTCTTCTTCTTCTTCCAACTCTACCCACCTGCCTGGATCCGCGATCCCCGCAACGCCACTGCGGGCGCGGCCGGAGGTTGCATCCTCATCCGCCGCTCGGCGCTCGAACGCATCGGTGGAATCGCGCGCATCGCCAGCGAACTGATCGACGATTGCGCCCTCGCCCGCGCCGTCAAGGCCACCGGAGGCCGCATCTGGTTGGGTCTCAGCGACAGCGCGCATAGCATTCGCGAGTACACCACCTTCGGCGAAATCTTCCGCATGATCGCCCGCACCGCCTACACCCAACTCAAATACTCACCGCTCCTGCTGGCCGGCACCGCCATCGCGCTCGCCATCACCTACCTCGTTCCGCCCGCCCTCACCTTCGCCGCGCCACCGGGCGCCGCGCGCGGCCTCGCTGCGCTCGCGTGGCTGCTGATGACCCTCTGCTACATGCCGTCCGTTCGCTATGCCGGGCGCCCCTGGTTCTGGGCGCCCCTGCTCCCGGCCATCGCCCTCTTCTATCTCTGCGCCACCCTCTATTCGGCCTTCACCCACTGGCGCGGCCGGGGCGGCATGTGGAAGGGGCGCGCACACACAGCGACCTGAACTGCAAGCATGTTAACCTCAGGTGCTACACCACTTGAGGCCTGATATGTCCTATTTATCGATTCGTGATCTCGACCTGAAAGGCAAGCGTGTTTTCATTCGCGTGGACTTCAATGTGCCGCTGCAAAAGAACGAGCAGGGCGTCATGGAAATCACCAGCGACAAGCGCATCAAAGCCTCGCTGCCCACCATTCAATATGCTCTGGAACAGGGCGCCGGCCTGATTCTGGCGTCGCACCTGGGACGTCCCAAGGGCAAGCCCAATGCCGACATGAGCCTGAAACCGGTAGCCGCCCGCCTGCAGGAACTGCTCGGCCGCCCCGTAAGAATGGCGCCCGATTGCGTCGGCCCCGAGGTTGAAGCCATGAAGCCCGCGCCCGGCGAGGTTCTCCTCCTCGAGAACCTGCGCTTCCACGCCGAGGAAGAAAAGAACGACCCGGCCTTCGCGCAGCAACTCGCCGCGCTCTGCGATCTTTACGTCAACGACGCGTTCGGTTCCGCCCACCGCGCCCATGCCTCCACCGAGGGCATGATCAAATTCGTGCCGCAAGCCGCCGCCGGCCTGCTCATGGAGCAGGAACTGAAATATCTCGGCATGGCCACCACCAATCCGCCGCGCCCCTGCGTCGCGATCCTCGGCGGAGCCAAAGTCTCCGATAAGATCGAAGTGATTCAGAATCTCGGCAAGGTCGTTGACACCCTGGTCATCGGCGGAGCCATGGCCTACACTTTCTTGCGCGCCCAGGGACTCCCCACCGGCAAGTCGCTCGTGGAAGAAGACAAGATCGAGCTCGCCAAACAGCTCCTCGCCTCGCTCGGCGACAAACTACTGCTTCCGGTAGATCACGTGGTGGTCTCCGAGATCGCCGCCGGCGCTGCCAACGAAGTTGTCACCACCATTCCCGAAGGCAAAATTGCGGTCGATATCGGCCCCGGGCTATTCACGGGTATGCGCGTTGGGTTGGCGGCAGGC
>JBDTPR010000315.1:0-7572 GCA_039932635.1 Candidatus Solibacter sp. | reverse complement strand
GTCGGAGAACTACGGCTGTAGTCAACGCGGAACACGACTTGTGCGCTTTTGTATGGGCCCTTGGTTTTGTCGAAGACTTTGGCGTTCAGTTCGGAGACGAAGACGGGGTCGATCAGGCGGCGTGCGATGTACCCGGCGGTCTGCACGCGGTCACCGAAGAAATTGAGGACTTCACCTCCATCCGGCAGGCGGATGCTGGTCAACAAGGCGTAATCAGGACTGCTTTCATCGCTTTGCGCCAATAGATTGCCGCTCCAACCGGGATAACGGGGCAACTCGCCGGGCCGGGGCTTCATGTTGATAAACCCCGCGAAATGGCGGCCTGAGGTGTGATCGGGCGGACGGAAATCCTGATCGGCGAGCAGGTCGATGAGGAGTGGCGCGGTTCGCGGTTGGCCCATCACTATGGTGCGCTTGCCGGCCAGCGCTCCATAAGAAATCTGTCGCGCCGGGGAGATGGTGACGGTGGATTTCAGGCTGCGCAGGAAGCGGTCCAGATTCACGGCAGCGTGGACATCCTCCAGCGGGGCCAACAGATTCCAGATGGGAAAGGCCGGTTGGTGGGTGAGCAACCGGTCCGAGGTGTCGAGATCTTCCGAGAAATTGACGCCGTAATTGCGTTCGAAACCATCTTTCGAACGGAAAAAGAGCGGTGTGCCGACGGCAATTACTACGTTTGACGAGCGAAACCCGCTCCAGAGGGGGCTCTCGGTCAGGACACGGGGTGGAGGGGGCGAATTCGACAGAGCTAACCACAACACCACTGCCAGGAACGCCACCACGCCCCCGCCGAGCGCCGCTCCCAGCCAGAAGGGGTCGCCGCGCACCGGCGCCGGGGCCAGTTCGATCACAGGCGAGAGTGCTGCGTCCGGGACGTACGGTTCCACGTAGGGGCGGTAGGTATTTTTCTCGAAGCGAAGGCGGGTGGGAAGGGTGGCACCTTCGGTGCCATAATACTCGTCGAGTTTCTGGCGGAGCCGCCGCATTTCGACGCGGACGATGGTGTCGAGCTTGGGATTGAAGTCCTTGCGCCCGAACGCCTGAAGACCGATGGATGTTTCCGACCAGGCCCCGGGATCGGGGCTGTGGACGGCATCGCGCAGGTACACCAGAATACGTTTAAGCTGTCCGCTGCGGCTGAAGGTCTTGCTGGCCAGTAATTGGTCGAGCGCTTCGCAAAGTCCCTCGGCATCCGGTCCGGCCGAATACGAGCTCGCGAGTACGCTTTCGGACCCGGCAGGTGTAAAATCTCCTGGGTTTCGAGGCAAGGTGATGTCCTTAAAAATCAGCTACGTACAAGATACGCCTCACGTGATTGTCACGTTACAGGCGATCTTCGTACTTTATTATCACTTCCTGCCTGCAAGGCCGACGATAGATAATTTAAGCCATTAGGGGCTAAAGGGTTCACCTTAAATTCCCATGGTTAGGAGGTTCGCGGCCCATGGCGGCTGCGGACCGTTTATCTCAACGTTGGAGGGTAGTACATGTCTCGCAAGTACCTCTTTCCCGCGCTACTCTCGGCAGCCGCAATTTGCGTTCTGTCCGGTACCGCGGCCTTCGCACAGACCAGCTTCGGACGCATCTCCGGATCGGTTACCGATCCATCCGGCGCCTCCATTCCAGGCGTCACAATCAAGAGCACTAACACCGATACGCAGGACGTCCGTACCGTCAGCACCGACAGCAACGGCGCCTACGTCTTTACCAATCTTCCGGTGGGCCCGTACACCCTCGAGGCCGCGCTGAAAGGCTTTCAGACCAAGCAACTCACCGGACTGAATGTGGTGGCCGACGGACGCCTCACGGCGGACTTCAAACTGGCCGTGGGCGATGTAACCCAGACGGTGGAAGTCAGCGCTCAATCCGGCGAAACGCTAAATACTACATCAGGCGATCTTTCGCGCGTGATCGAGACCAAACAGGTTGAGAACCTGGCGCTCAATGGCGGCAACTATGTGGAATTGATGACGCTGGTCCCGGGCGCGGTAGTCACGAACCCGGATCAATTCAGCGTCACCACCAGCCTTTCGGCGACCAATCAGAACATCAACGGCAATCGCAGCGATTCCCAGAACCTGACGGTGGACGGCGCCTTCAACCTGGTGGCGGGGAGCAATGGCAGCCTGATGAACAACGTGAATTCGAACTTCATTCAGGAGGTGAAGATCCAGACTTCGAACGCGTCGGCCGAGTACGGGCGCACGGCGGGAGTGGCGTTTAATATCGTCACCAAGAACGGCACCAACCAGTTCCACGGGTCGGCCTTCGAGACCTTCCGCAACGACCATCTGGATGCGCGCAACTTCTTCTCAGTACAGAAGACCAAGCTGCGCTACAACGATTTCGGGTACACCATTGGCGGACCCATTAAGAAGGATAAGTTGTTCTTCTTCTGGGGTCAGGAGTGGAAACGCCTGCGACAGAATGCCAGTCCCACGCGTCAGACGGTACCGAGTAGCGCGATGCTCAACGGCGATTTCAGCGCGGTGGCGCAGATCTTCTACCCGGGCACTAAGGATCCGATTCCCGGCAACAACATCGCTTCGCTTATGACGGCGGATGGAAAGGCCATCGCCAATGTCTTCAGGACACAGCAAAAGCTGGCCTCTTTCTTCAATGACGCGAACGTTTCTAACAATATCATCCTGCAGCCGGATAATCCGCTGGATTATCGCCAGCACTTGGTGCGCATCGATTACCGCATTAACGACAAACATAGTATTTACGGACGCTGGGTATCCGACCGGAACAGCCTGGTGGATCCGTTCGGCACCTTCTCGGGCGCCAACCTGCCGACCACTCCGACGCTCCGTGGACGTCCCGGCGAGAGCTTCCTGCTGGCCCACACGTGGCTGGCAACCCCCAGCATCGTCAACGAGTTCCGCATCAATGCGAGCTGGGCGTCGCAGAACATCCCGCCGTATGGCGACACCTGGCAGCGCAGCTCTTACGGCTTCCAGTTCCCGTTCGTGTATCCGGCTGGAACGGGCAACTTCCGCTCCGGAATTCCGGACGTGGCGGTGAACGGGTACGCCAACTTCAAGGGTCCGGCATTCGCGCTGCACTCGCCTTCGACCGATGCCCAGATCGCCGACAGCATTTCGTGGATTAAGAGCCCGCACATCATCAAGGCCGGGTTCGTAATGATCCGCGACCGCGTGGATCAAAACGGACGGCCTTCGTACACCGGGAATCTGACCTTCAACAGCAGCGGCAACCCCAATACGACCGGCAACTCGCTGGCCGATGCGCTGCTCGGCAACTTCCGCACCTACAGCGAAGCCAGCGCGGACCCGATGGGCTTCTTCCGCTTCTCGCAGCCCGGCGCGTTCATTCAGGACAGCTGGCGCGTGAGCCGCAAGCTGAGCCTGGACTTCGGCATTCGCTGGGAATGGCTGCAGCCGTGGTACACGCAGGCCAACAACA
The DNA here is from genome assembly GCA_039932635.1 of Candidatus Solibacter sp. Taxonomy (GTDB): domain Bacteria; phylum Acidobacteriota; class Terriglobia; order Bryobacterales; family Bryobacteraceae; genus Solibacter. The sequence goes on along the minus strand of JBDTPR010000315.1, from coordinate 4,143 downwards.
TGGCGAACTTCGTGCCCTCGCTGTACGATCCGTCGAGGGCGGTGACGGTGACCAATGCGGGTACCGTGGTGCCTGGGTCGGGCAACCTTTATAACGGACTGATCCGCGCCGGAGACGGCGTTCCGGCCGACGAAGTGGGCCGCGTCCCAGGCGCGACCAGCGCGCTATTCAACTCGATTCCGGCGGGTGCGCCGCGCGGCTTCTTCCAGTCCCAGCATATGTTCTCGCCACGCTTTGGCTTTGCTTATTCGGCTACCAGCAAGACTGTGATTCGCGGCGGCTTCGGCATGTTCTTCGCGCGTCCGCAGGGCAACATGATCTTCTCGCAGGTCAACGTGCCGCCAGTTTTGCTGGTCTCGCAGTTTGAGAACGGCAATCTGGCGAATCCAGGCGGCGCGGCGGGAGTGCTCGCGCCCAACGGCAACATCACCGCGATCGACCCGAACGTGGTGAACGGGTACACCGAGCAGTTCAGCCTGGGCGTGCAGCGTGAACTTCCCAAAGGGATATTTGCCGAAGTATCGTACGTCGGCAACCTGGGGCGCCACCTGCTGCGGCAGCCGAACATCAACCAGATCGACTTCGCTCTGAACGCCGCGAACGCCGCTCTGCCGGCCGCGCAGCGCGCCGCTAACGCGACGCTGGTGCCGTACAAGGGCTACTCCAATATCACCCAGTACCGCAGCGATTCCACGTCGGATTACAACGCGCTGCAGGTCTACGTGAATAAGCGCAAGGGCGCGATCTTCTTCACCGCGGGGTACACGTACTCGAAGGCAGAGGGCGATAGCAGCGCGCAGGGCGATAACCCGGAGAATTATCTGGACCGACATTACAACTTCGGTCCGCTGAGCTTCGACCGGCGGCATGCGTTTGTGGCCACCTATGTGTGGGCACTGCCGCGCCTGACGAAGCAGAACGCGATTGTGCGCACTGTGCTGGGCGCGTGGCAACTCAATGGCGTGATCCGCCTGCAGACGGGGCAGTATTACACGGTGACTGGCAACACGTCGATCGGCGGCCGTCGCGCCGATTACGTGGGCGGCGCAGTCCTGGTGACCGGCGACGCTCGCACGATCAATAACTGGGTGAATCGTGCGGCGTTCGCTAATGCGCCGGACAATCGCTTTGGCAACTCGCCGGTGGGCAATGTCCAGGGTCCCGGATTGCAGACGTACAATTTGTCGGTGAGCAAGAACTTCCAGCTCTCCGAGAAGTTCCGCCTGCGTTACCAGGCCGACTTCTTCAACGCGTTCAACGTTTCGAACTTCACCGGGTTGAACACCAATCTGGCAAGTGCGGCATTCGGCACGTTGCCTACGGCTTACCCGCCGCGCAATATCCAGATGCAGCTGAAGTTGACGTTCTGAAGATTTGCGGCACTGTGGGGCGGGGCAGGCTTCCGGCCTTCGGCCGGTGCACCGACTGAAGTCGGTGCGCAGACTGAAGTCTGCCCCACAAAGAGGTTAGAAAATCAGGCGGAGACCGAGTTGCGTATTGCGCGGTTCGCCGAAGCCCAGCCCGGGTGCCGAGCCTCCGTTTCGCGTCGAGGTGATCTGGCCGAAGGTGCCCGACGAGAACGTGGTGCCCGGGTTGGCGTAGTTGGTGCGATTGGTCAGGTTGAAGATTTCCACGCGGAACTCGGCGTGCAGTTTCTCGGTGATCGGCGTGTTCTTGAAGACCGAGAAATCCACGGAGCCGAAGCCGGGACCGTAGAGCGCGTTGCGGCCGATGTTGCCGAACGTGCCCAGGGCGGGGTTCGCGAAGGCGGCCTTGGTGATGTACTGGATGGCGAGCGAATTCGGGATGGCGGAAGAGAGGCCGGCGAAGGGATCGCCAACCAGGTCCACGCGATCGCGATTCTGGCCGCTGTTGCTGCGGTTGGTGCCGGCCAGGATATTGAGGGGAGTGCCGCCGTGCAGCGTGATCAGCGAATTCATCTGCCAGCCCTTGGTCAGGCGCGGAGCGAACTTCGATCCGGGCAGCTGATAGCTCACGAAGCTGGTGACGATGTGCCGGATATCGAAAGTGCTGCTGCCACGTTCGTTTTTCAGATCGTAGCTGTTGGTCGGCACGGTATTGCGTACATCGCTGGTGTTATCGATGGCGTGGCCGTACGTGTAGTTGAAGGTCGCGGCGAGGCCTTTCCACAACGACTGGCGGAGCTGCACCTGTAGCGAGTTGTAATCGGAATTCGCCGAGGAGAAGGCTGTGTCGATGGTGGCCAGCGTGGGGTATTGCGTGGCGTAGGGGCGAATGCCGCCGATCGGCTGGTTGATGTCGCGGAGCACCGCCAGTTTGCGTCCGGAGCTCCCAACAAAGCCCGCCTGCAGAATGGTGGCGGAGGAAAGCTGGCGCTGGATGTTGAGGTTGAAATTCTGCACGTACGGGGTGCGGAAATCCTGGCTGACACCGAATGCTCCATAAGGCGGCACCGGGCCGGCGCTGCCGAAGACGGGTACGCCGGACTGGATCGTCACATTGCGCGCGGTGATGGTGTAGACCGGATTCGGGCCGCCCGGGTTGGCGTTGGCTCCGGCCGCGCCGCCGTTGGGCAGACCGGTGTTGGCCACGAAGAAATTCAGCGCGGGCACATCGTAGAACAGGCCCCAGCCGCCGCGGATGACGGTCTTGCCGTTGCGGGTGGGCGTATAGGCGAAGCCGAAGCGCGGGGCGAAATTATTCAGATCCTTGGGATACAGCGAGTCGATACCGTTACCCGGTCCGACGAAGCCGGTGCCCGGAACGAAGGTGGTGATGTTATTGGTGGCATCGTGGAGCACGCCGTGATAGGTGTAGCGCACGCCGAAATTGAGGCTCAATTTGGGCGAGACGCGGACGGTGTCGTGCGCCCACCAATCGAAGGAGTTCTGATAATAGTCGCGCTGCAGAGCGCCTTGCACGATCACGGCTCCGCTGGAATTGGTGGGGTATCCGGCCAGGAAATCCGCCATAGAGCGCAGGGGGCCGCCCAGGCTGGTGTCGGCGGACCAGGGTCCGCGGGTGCCGTCGAAAACGAAGCTGCCGCGCTTGTTGATCTGGTAGAAGACGTCGAGACGGGCGCGGCGAAACTCGCCGCCGAGTTTGAGTTGATGACGCCCGTGCGACCAGGTCAGGTTGTCGGTGATGTGGCCGGTGGTGTCGATGCGGCCGAGCGGCTGGGTGGCTCCCACGTAATCGAAGCCGCTAATGGTGATCTTGGGAGAGCCGATCAGGGTGGGGTCGGTGACGCCGGTGTTGAGGCCGAGGGCGAGCGGGTTGAAGCTGGTGTTGGCGTCGTTGAAGGTTTGCAGGAAGTAGTTCACGCCGAGCGTCAACTGGTTGACCAGGGAGGGTGTGAGGACGGCACTCTCCACTACAGAGAAGTTATGCATGTGGCTGGGGGCGACCTGGAAGAAGTCGCGGATGTGCGAGCCGACGTCGGCGATCTGGGTGCCGGTGCCGCCGAAGTAGCGGGCGGAGAGGGAGTGTTTCTCGTTGAAAGCGTGGTCGAGCTTGATGATGCCGTTGTAGCTGTTGTAATCGTTGCGGCCGTTGGAGAGGTAGTTATTGCTGCTGGCCGCGCCGGTGCGGGTGGAGGCAGGCCAGATGGTGAGGAGGTTGGTGGAGACCGGGTTCAGTGGAATGCCGTATTGCGTCAGCACGTTCTTTCCGGCCGCGGCCCACGCATCGGAAGGGATGGTGTCGAGCAGCGAGTTGTTGGCGATGGAGAGCTGCGATTCGCCGTTCAAGAAATAGAAGGTTTTGTTCTTGCGGATGGGGCCGCCCACCGAGAAGCCGAACTGGTTGTTGCGGATCACCTGCTTGGGGCTGGCTGCCGTCTGGAACGGCGAACGCGCGGCGAGCGCTTCGTTGCGATTGAAATAGTAGGCGCTGCCGTGCAGATTGTTGGTGCCCGACTTGATGACCACGTTGACGCTGGAGCCGCCATTGCGCCCGGTCTCGGCGCTGGCATTGCTCTGCACGGAGAACTGGTCGATGGCCTCGATGGGCAGGAGCGTTCCGGCGATGCCCGAGACGCCGCCCTGATTGACGGCGGCGGCATTCTGGAAGGCGTCGTTATTGTCCGCGCCATCGATCTGGTAGTTGTTGCCGCTGGTGCGCATGCCGTTGACGGAGGTGCTGGCGGGCGAGACGCCGGGC
>JBDTPR010000314.1:0-7596 GCA_039932635.1 Candidatus Solibacter sp. | reverse complement strand
TTCCTCGCTCGACAGCCGCTACTGGGGCTTCGTGCCGGCCGGCAACATCATCGGCAAGCCGCTGATTATCTACTGGTCCTACGACGCGCCCACCGAGGCGCTCTCCAAACCCATGATCTCGGTGGATCACCTACTGGACCTGGTGCAGCATTTCCCCTCCAAGACACGCTGGCGGCGCACGTTCAATCTGATTCGCGGCTATCCGCTCCAATAACATGAACCGACATCACTACGGCCTCATCCTCGCCGGCGGCCGCGGCACGCGCTTCTGGCCCCGGAGCCGCAAACGCTCCTCCAAGCAGGTCCTCAATGTGGTCGGAGAGCGTAGCCTTATCCAGTCCACGGTGGACCGCCTGACTCCGCTGATCGCCCCGGAGCGCCTCTGGGTGTTAACCAACGATCACCTTCGCGACACCATCATCAAGCAGCTCCCCGAGGTCCCGGCCGAGCAGATCCTGGCCGAACCCGTGCAGCGCAATACCGCGCCCGCCATCGGCCTGGCGGCGCAAATTCTCCACTCTCAGGACCCCGACGCCGTGATGGGCGTCTTCCCGTCGGACCACGTTATCGGCAAGATTCCGCTGTACCGCTCCGTCATCAGGGCCGCCTTTAAGACGGCCGGCGCTCGCCACCTGGTGGTGGTGGGCATACAGCCCCGCTGGCCGGAGACCGGCTATGGCTACGTGGAATTTCCGCGCGGCTGCGAGGCCGGGGGCAGCACGGCGCTGCCGGTCCGCAAGTTCCACGAGAAGCCCGAACTCGCGAAGGCCAAACGCTACGTCAAAGCGGGCAATTATTTCTGGAATTCCGGCATGTTCTTCTGGCGGACCGACGTCCTGCTGGAGCAATTGCGCCACCATCTACCGCGCACCGCCACGGTGCTGGCATCCCTGCCGGCGTTCGGCTCGCGCAATTTCGGCTCCCGCTTGAAGGCTGCCTTCCCGCTCTGCGACAACATCTCCATCGATTACGCCGTGCTCGAAAAAGCGTCTGGCGTCCAGGGCATTGCAGCCGGGGATTTCGGCTGGAACGACGTGGGCAGCTGGAATGCCGTGTACGAATTGCTGGAACGCGACGAGTTCGGCAATTCCATCGCCCTGGAATCGATCATGCTGGACTCCCACAACAACTTTGTGGACGCCCGGGGCAAGCTGGTCGCCCTGATTGGCGTTCACGACCTGATTGTCGTGGACACACCCGATGCCTTGCTGATCACCTCGCGAGAGCGTGCCCAATCGGTGGGCGACATCGTGAAAACCCTCGAAAAGCGAAATCGCCACGATTTGCTATAGACTAAAGTAAATATTAGCTTATTTACCTAGGATATTTTTACTACTACCCCATTGTTTATGGCATTTACATTAGATAATCCCCGATAATTCCCGGTATTTTTCCGTAGGTTTGGGTTATAGTTAGCAGTACGCAGGATACTTTATCGTGTGCTGTTTGTATTGCGGCAAAGAGATCGGGACATTTCGGTTGATGCGGGACCGCGAGTTCTGCAAGGCCGAACACCGTAGGAAATACGGAGAGCGGCTCAGCAAGAGCCTGCACGACATTTCTGCGCCCGAACCTCCGCCTGCCGGAGTGGCCGGCTTCGCCGATGGGATGCCCCTGCAGGCGGGCAATACCACCGCGACCCTCTGCCTCTTCCAACGTCATCACCTGCAACGTCAATTTCCCAGACTCTGGACGCTTTCCCTCGACCTTAGCGATCCTGCCGTCTACCTCGAAGAGCCCGAGCCCGTTTTTGTGGAGCAGCCCACGCCCTCGCATCCGCCGATGGTGGAACGGTGGATGTCCGCGCCCGGCGCCGACCCGGTTGCCGCATTCCTGAAATACGCTGCCGCTGCGACGCCCGTGCTGGCCGCGCGCGCACCGCGCTTCGCCGCCCAACTGGAGCCCACGCCGGTCACCGATAAGGTGCGTCACTTCCCTGCCCTCTGCCAAAGTATGCAGCCCGTGCCCGCGGCGGAACCGGTAGCCGCGTTCGTGCGTGCCTCGGCACACACCATGGCGATTGAGACGCGGCCCACGCTGCGCTTCGCCGGGAACCTGGCGCTGGCCGCGCGGATCGACCCGGCGGCACATGCGCTGGCGATGGTCACCGCGTGGGAAGCGTCGCCCGCGCCCGAACCGGTCGCAGCCTTCCTGCGGGCGTCCTCGCACACGGTCGCCATCGACACTCTACCCGCGCTCCGCATCGCCCGCAAGCTGGAACTGGCGGCACAGATCGACCGCGCGGCACATGCTCCGGCGATGGTTTCGCGGTGGGAACCGACGCCCGCGCCCGAGTTGGTTGCAGCCTTCGTGCAGGCATCGGCATTTACCGACTTGCTGGCGGCGCCGCACACGGTGCAACTGCCGCATTTCACCGCGGAACTGGAACCTACCCCGGTATTGGACATGGCGGTCACTCCCGATCCGTGCGACGACTGGATGTCCTCGCCCGCCGCGGAACCCGTGGCAGCCTTCGTACAGGCATCCACCGCCCTCGCCTTCGAAGCCATCGCACTGCACCTGCCCACAATTTCGGTGGCAATGCACGAAGCCCTGCCGCTCCCGGCTATCGCCGTCCGCGTGACTGCACTGGAGCCCGTCGCCAACGGCGCTGCCTCGATTGCGGCGCTCACGCCCACCTTCGTGCCGGCCGAATTTCAGCTCACGGCCCTCGCGCCTGCAACCCTGCAGTCCTCGCGACCTGCAACATCCGACAAGTGGATCGCGCGCGGGGCGGATTCCGAACTCCGCACCGGTATCCCGTCCTTCGCCAGCAGCCTGCCAGCCGCCATCGCGGCGCCGGTCCTGCCCGAAGCGCAATTCACCGCCGACCTGGAACCGCTGCCTACACTCGACGAGCTGCTCGATCCGCCCGCCATGCGCCAGGCATTCCTGCCCGGACTGGCAGCGGAGCCGGTGACCAGCTATCTGCGAGCTTCGGTGGCCGGGCAGATCGAAATCTTCGCCCGCGTCACGCTGCCCGCCGCCCTGGATTTCCTGGCTGTGCCGCACGTGCCGCGTATCCGCCAATCGCAGACCGCCCCGTTCGCCGAGGCCGTGATGGCGAAGGTGCTGCCGGTTGCCGCCACCGCGCCGTTCGTGATGGTGCGCAAGTCGCCGGTCGCCCTGCCCGCGGTACCCGCTCAGGTGGCCGGGGTACAGTTCGAAAATCCGCTCGGCGCTACCGCAAGCGGGCGTCCCGAGGCCGTCGAATCGCTGCTCGACGCGGCTTTCGCGATGCCGATTGCCATCCAGCGGGCACCACGCTCTTCGGCACTGACCGCGCCCGGACTATTCGCGCCGGCCCCGGTTTCCAGCGACTTTGTCCGGGGTCTGGAACCCGACCCGCTGGAATCGCAGCTTATCGCCGCGCTCGCCGAGGAGCTGGCGATGGCTCGCAACCTACGCATGCTTCCGCTGGCGATGGCGGCCGCCCTGGAACGCAGCATCCCCAGTTTCCCGGCACTCCTGTTGGCGCCCGCGGTCTCACAGCCGGTCCCCGCGCTGGCGCGCCGCGAAGAACCCCAACCAGTTGCCACGGTCGGATTTGCCAAGCCCGCGCCTTCGGAAGCCGCGCTCGATAATCATCTGCCCCAGCACGAACTCGCGCCGCTGGAATTCCACACCGCCCGCCTGCGCGGCGAACCGGTGGTACGGCCCGAGTGGATCAACACCCGGATCGCGCTGCTGCCGCCCCGCTTCGCCCTGCGTGCCGCCCTCGACAAGCTGGATGAACCGGCGGCGCAACCGAAGAAGCCGGTCAAGACACCCGAAATTCTCAACATGCCGGCGGCCAAACGGCAGCCCACCGTGTTCATGGTGGCGGGCCGCGTGGCAGCGGCCTTCCTGTTGGCATCCTCCCTCTGGTACGGCGTCACCAACTACCGCGCGCCTCGCGTGAACAGCGAAGATCTCGCAACCACCGGTCCGGCGATCGCCCGCGAGCCGTCCGGACCCGCCGCACCGGCCGCGCCCGGCGCTGCCGCTCCCGCCCCGTCCAAGGGCGCGTTCACGTGGATGAAAGATGCCATCGCGGAGCGTGCCTCCCTAAAGGTGGCCGAGAACTTCAAGTCTATCGACGCCTGGGAAGGCAGCGAGAAGGCCAGACCCGCCAATTGGAGGCGCCACGCCGATGGCTACATGAACAGCGGCAGCCTGGCTTTGTTCAGCCCCACGCTCAAGTTCAAGGACTACCGCATGGAGTTCTTCGGCCAGATCGAACAGAAGAGCATCGGCTGGACCGTCCGCTCCAAGGACGCTTCGAATTATCACGCGATGAAGCTCAGCGTGATCGAAGCCGGCACCCGCCCGTTCGTGGCGCTAGTGCAGTACAACGTGGTGGATGGCGTCGCGGGGCGCAAGACGCAAACGCCGCTCAACATCATGGTGCATAACAATCGCCCCATGCAGTTTGCCATCGACGTAAAGGGCAGCCACCTGGTCACCTCGATCGACGGCGAGGAAGTGGATTCGTCGGTTGACGGCACTCTGCTGGCAGGCGGCGTGGGCTTCTTTAGCGAGACCGGCGAACGCGCCCGCCTCTACTGGCTGCGCGTTGCCCGCAATGACGATTGGCTGGGACATGTCTGCGCGATGCTCGCCGACACGGTGTCCACCACCGCTACCCTGCGCGCCCCGGCCGGTCCGGCCGGTCCGCTACCCGGTCTGCCGGCAGGCGAAGATAGCTTGCTGCTGGGAGCCGCATGGCTGGGATTGCCGTACCTCAGGGCCTCGCGGAAAACACAACCTATTAAGATTTGGAGGAGTGAACCATGGAATTCGTAACCGGAGCACAGACCAACGGTATGCCTATGCCTCCCGGCGTAACGGCCATCACCGACCTGAAGAATCAGAAACGCGCCAATAAGACGCTCTCCAAGGCCGTGTCGCTCCACCTGGAAGGCAAGCTCGAAGGCGCCGCGCGGCTCCTCTCCAAGGCCGTGGAAGATGGCGAACGCGATCTGGGCCTGTTCGCCGCCCTGGGTCACATCCAGTACGAAATGCACGACTACGAGGCCGCCTCGCAGACCTATGCCTCGCTCTGCGACCTCGATCCGAAACATCGCACCGCCAGCTTCAATCTCGGCGTGTGCCTCGGCAATCTTAAGAAGTGGGGTGAGGCCGTAGAGGCCTTCAAGCGCGCCGGAGATGCCGACGCCACCCGCTCCGAAGCGCTGCTCGGATTGGGCATCGCGTTCATCCACGACGGCCGCCCGTCGGAAGCTCTCCGGCCGCTCGAAAAGTATCTGAACATCTTTCCCGAGCATGAGCAGGCCCTTTTCGGCCAGGCTGTCGCCCTTCAGCAGACGGGCAAGCACGCCGAATCGGTCGAGCAGTATCGCAAGGTACTGGCACGCAATCCCAAGTGCGAGGAGGCGCTCTCCAACCTCGTCGCCATGTTCCTGGATAAGAAGGATCACCCCAGCGTGCGCCGCTACGCCGAGATGCTCACCGAAATCCAGCCCGATTCGCCTACCGCCACCGAAGCCCTCGCCGCCCTCGCCTTCCAGGATGGCGATTTCCTCAGCGCGGCGCGCCACTGCCGCACCCTGGCGGAAGCCGCCCCGGACCGCTTCGAGCACTGGTTCAACCTGGGCGTGGCCTGCCACAAAATGGGTTCGTACGATAAGGCGATGCAGGCGTATAAACACGCCTCGTCGCTACAGCCGGGCAGCGCGCAGACCTTCCTCAATCTCGGCGTCACCCAGCAGGAATTGAACGATCTTGCCGGCGCGCGCGGCAGCTACGAGAAGGCCCTCAATATCGACCCGACGCAATCCGGCGTGCTCTGGAATCTCTCGCTGGTGCTGGAGCAGCAGGGCGAACGCCAGTGGGCGGAGAAACTCTACGCGCGCATCAACGAGGATGCGCCCGAATGGTGCGACGCGAGTTTCCGCCTGGGTTACCTGCGCCTGTTGCGCGGCGATTTCACCAATAGCGCCGATGCCTTCGAACTCTGCCTGGTACAGCGCCCCGACTGGCCGGAAGCCCACCTAAACCTGGGCATCGCCTACGCCCGTAATCGCAATAGCGCGGGCGCCCGCAAGAGTTTCCAGGATGTCCTGATGCTGCGCCCCGATTCCTCCGATGCGGTACGCGGCCTCGCGGCCCTGGCGCTCGAGCAGGAAGATTTCAACGAAGCCTACGAACAGCATCAGCGGCTGATCGAACTCGGCGAGCATGGCCCCGAGTTGTTCTACAACGCCGGCCTGATCTGCCAGAAGCGCGGCGAGACCCAGGAAGCCGTCAAGTTCTACCAGCAGGCGCTCAACGAAGATCCGCAGTTCGCCGAAGCGCTCCTCAACCTGGGCCACGCCCTGATGTCGCTCGGGCAGGAAGACGATGCGCGCAGCTTCTGGCGTCGCGCCATCCGCGAAAAGCCCGAACTCGCGCAGACCTATTTCGAACCGCCGGTGGCGTAGCGCAGTTCTCAGACGGCTCCTTCAGGCTTGGCCATTTCAGATAATTCGACGTGATCCACGTGGTAATCTGTTGTTGGTTTAGCACCCATTCATATAAGGAGCATCTCCATGAGAGTCGGCGTATTCACTCCGCTGCTGTCGCAATTGTCCGCTGAGGACGTCTTCAAGAAGTTGAAAGGCTACAACATCGATACCGTGGAACTCGGTACCGGAAACTATCCCGGCGGCGCCCACTGCAAGCTCTCCATGTTGGAGAACAAGAGCGAGCTCAAGGATTTCAAGAGCCTCCTGGACGACAACGGGATCACCATCAGCGCGCTGAGCTGCCACGGCAACCCGCTGCACCCCGACAAGGAAGTCGCGAAGAATTATCAGGAGACCAGCAAGAAGACCATCCGGCTGGCGGAGAAACTCGGAGTGCCCGTGGTTGTCGATTTCAGCGGCTGCCCCGGCGATTCTCCCACCGCGAAATACCCGAATTGGGTTACCTGCCCCTGGCCGCCCGAGTATCTCGAAGTGCTGGCCTGGCAGTGGGACAAAGTGGTGACGCCCTACTGGACCAAGCAGGCGAAATTCGCCGAAGACCACGGCGTCAAGGTCGCCATCGAAATGCACCCGGGCTTCGTCGCCTATAGCCCGGAGACCATGCTCCGCCTGCGCGCCATCGCCGGCAAAGCCATCGGCTGCAATTACGACCCCAGCCATATGTTCTGGCAGGGCATCGATCCCATCGCCGCCATCCGCGTGCTGGGCGATTGCATCTTCCACGTCCACGCCAAGGACACCCAGATCTACGACCGTAACCTGCCCTTGACTGGTGTGCTCGACACCAAGAGTTACATGGACGAGCGCAATCGCGCGTGGATCTTCCGCACCTGCGGCTATGGCCACGACGCGCAGTGGTGGAAGGAATTCATCAGCACGCTGCGCATGTTCGGCTACGATTACGTGCTCTCGATCGAGCATGAGGACAGCCTGATGTCCCCGGAAGAAGGGCTCTCCAAGGCCGCCACGTTCCTCAACGGAATCGTAATCCGGGAGAAGCCCGGCGCCGCCTGGTGGGTGTAGGACAGGCCGCCCTGTCCGGGTGAACGCAGTTCGCAGGTGTCATTAAAAAGGCCGCGAAGGGGATTCCCCGTCGCGGCCTTTTTCTCGTTTTGGAACGAACCTTGGT
>JBDTPR010000313.1:0-7608 GCA_039932635.1 Candidatus Solibacter sp. | reverse complement strand
TCCCACACCGCCATGTCGCCGGTGTGCAGCCAGCCGTTGGTCATGACGGCGGCGGTGGCCTGAGGCTCCTTATAGTAGCCGTCCATGATATTGTCGCCGCGCATGACCACCTCGCCGAAAGCCTCCATGTCCCGTGGCACATCGTTCATCTGCAGATCCACCACGCGGACTTCGCAGCCCGGCAGGGGCCACCCGGCCATGGCGCGATGGCTCAGGCGATCGTCGTCGTTGGCGAAGGGGATGGTGGATTTGTCGCGCGCGCTGGTGGCGACGGGAGCGGTTTCGGTGAGCCCGTAGCCCGCCATCACGATGCAGGGGAAGACGGCTTCCATGCGCGCGATGAGTTCAGGTGACGATGCCGCGCCGCCCAGATGAATCTGGCGCAGGCTGCTCAAATTGTACTTGCCGATGTCCGGGCAATTGAGCAAGGCGTTGGCCATGGTGGGCACCAGCGACATCGAGGTGGCGCCTTCCTGTTCGATCAGGCGAAGCACCAGGGCGGGGTCGAAGCGCCGCACCATGATCTGCTTCAATCCGTGCAAGGTGGCGCACTGCGGGCGTCCCCAACCATTGGCGTGGAAGAGCGGGATGGTGTGCAGTTCCACCATCGTGTCGTCATTGTAAAAGGTGGCCGAGACGCCCAGCATGTGCAGGTAGAGCGTGCGGTGCGAAAGCATCACACCCTTGGGCGTGCCGGTGGAACCGGAGGTGTAAAAGAGCTCGGCGATTTCGCGCTCGTCGAACGTGAAGACATCGGGGCGCTGGATGCGGCCGCGCGACAGCAGCTCCTCGTAGGCTGCGCCGGAGTCCACCCACGTTTGCACGCCGGGGCAGGCCTGGCGCAGTTGCTCGACGAGAGGCGCGAAATCGGGCTCGTAGACGACGATGCGCGGTTCGGCGTGATTGAGGATCGCCGTGAGTTCGGCTGCGGTGAGCCGCACGTTGAGCGGCATCGCGATGGCCCGGACCAGGGGGGCTCCGAAATAGCCTTCCAGCAATTGATGCGTATTGAAGCTGATAAATGCCACGCGGTCGCCGGGCACGACTCCCTCGGAAAGCAATCCGAAGGCGAGGCGTTCCACGCGTTCGCCGAATTCCGCGTACGTGAAGCGAAGATCTCCGCAGACTACGCCGACCTTTTTCGCGTAGAGGTCGACAGCGCGGTAGAGAGCTCGAATGGGCGTAAGGGGCACGTGCATGTCCCTGAGATTGTATCAGGGGGAATGGCAGACGGGCACATTCGCAGCACGCTCGCAGCACCAAAGGGCCAAGTGCCGTGAGCGGACATCACACTATTTTTTCGGGAGCGCGAGCTCGTTGGCGCTCTCGGGCAGAAAGTAGAAGACGATCGCCATGATGATGTAGACGGCCAGCAGTTGGACGCCCTCGATCCAGTTGGATTCGCCGTCTGAGGCGATCTGGCCGGTGATCAGCACGGCGAGAAAAATGGCCAGAACTTCGGCGGGGGTGAACATCAGGTCCATCGGGCGAGGTCCGATGAAGTGGCTGATGATGACGAGTAGCGGCGCCACCAGCAGGGCGATTTGCAGGCTGCTGCCGATCGCGATTCCCATGGCGAGTTCCATACGATTCTTCATGGCGAGCATCACCGCGGTGCTGTGCTCGGCGGCATTGCCCACGATGGCGACCACGATGACGCCGATGAAGACATTGGTCATGCCGAACGCTTTGGCGGCGCCTTCCACGGAGCCCACCAGAATCTCGCTGATCCACACGATGAGCAGGGTGGCTCCGGCCAATGTGAGGACCGAGCGCTTCAGGCTCCACGCGGCGGGAGCGCCTTTTCCGTGGGACTCTTCCCCAGTGAAAAGTTGTTTGTGGGTGCCCAGGGTGAAGACCAGATGAAGGGCGTACGCTGCCAACAGTACGAAAGATATCCCCAGGCTGAGGCGATCTTCGGGGATCGAGGCGCCCGGCCCCGCCAGCGCGTGGAAGCCGGCGGGCATGACCAGGGCGATCGCCGCCAGGGTCAGCAGGGTGGATTGCGCGCGCGCTCCGGTGGGGTTGAAGCGCTGATGTTTGTGCTTGAGTCCACCGGCCAGAACGGCGGCGCCGAGCACCAGGAGAATGTTGCCGATGATGGACCCGGTGAGCGACGCTTTGACCACCGGATAAAGCCCTTCACGCAGCGCCATGATCGCGATAATCAGCTCTGCCGCGTTCCCGAAGGTGGCGTTCAGCAGTCCGCCGATTCCTTCGCCCGTGTGGTGGGCGAGTTCTTCAGTGGCATGTCCCAACCAGCCCGCAAGCGGCACGATGGCGAGGCACGACGCAATGAAAACCAGCGTGTGCGACGCCGGCATCAGGAATTCCAGCGCGATAGTTACGGGGACGAAGATCAGCAGCCAGTTCAGCATCCTTTTCAGTATGCCTGTGACGCGCTGTCGATGGTGGTGCCGAAACTACCTTGGGGTGAAGGTCAGCGTACTCTTGGCATCAACCTTGCCGAACTGCATAGGGTAGCTTCGTGCGCTGTAATAATCCTTCCACTGATCTTTGTAGTGGCTGGAGAGAATCTGCCCCGACTGTCCGATCGGGATATTCAGGAACGAGCCATCCCAATTGCCCAAATCGGCGTCCATGCGCATGGAAGGCGCCACCGCGCGCGTGGTCTGTTTCACGGTGGTGCTCGAGCCGCTCATCGGCACGTTGCCGATATCGAAGTACTTGCCCACCCAGGGCACCTCGTGCATAACAGGATTATTGATGGTGGCGCGCAGGTAGTCGCCATAGCGCCAGTTCTTGGGGTCGCGGCCTTGTATCCTGCGCGCCTCTTCGACGCCGTCGGCCAGGGCGCGCAGCAGCATCTCGTTGTAATCGCCGAACCAGCCGGCGGGGCGCTCGCGCAGGATGCGCTCCACCACGACGGGCGCCAGGTTGAACTCGTACGTCGCGCCCGTGGCTGCCGACGCATTCTCCGCGATGGCGCGGCGCACATGTTGATAGGCAAGCGTGATGAGGAACGGAGCAGCCATGTTCTGATCCATCTGCCCATTCCATTTGCGTAGCACATCCACCGCCGCGTCGAGGCCGGGATTGTGGGCTTCGCGTTTGACGTAAGCGTCCACCAGTTGGCCCGCCAGAAAATGGCTGAACGCGGAGTAAATGTCCTTCTGCACGGCGAGCATTTCTTCGGCCTTCCACCCCTTGCGGGCGGAGAGCAGCGCGCGAATCTGCTGCGCGCGGTAGGGCGGGGCGAAGTTGCCGTTCACAGGGTACGCGAAGTTCTCGGGGAAGGTATTCTGGTTGGCCGAGACGATCATCCCGCTGGCCGGATTATACAGGCTGGGTAGTTCGTCGAAAGGAATGTAGCCGTCCCATTCGAAGTCGCCAGTGGCGCCGTCGATCGGCACATCGCCGCGGAAATTGCGCCGCCGCGGGAGCGCGCCGGCCGCGTGGAACCCGATGTTGCCATCCACGTCGGCGTACACGAAATTCGACCCGGGCCCGGGAAGCCGCGAAATCGCGGTAGTGAACTCCTTCCAATTCTGGGCGCGATTGATGTCGATGAAGGGGAACTGCAGCATGCCGCGCTCAGCCGCCGTCCAGCGCAGGGAGAGGCGCGTCGCGCCATCGGAAAGGAAGATGGGGCCGTGCGCGGTCACCCACGTAGTCATATCGACATTGGGGCGGCCTTTCACGCGGATGATCTCGCGCTCGCCGCGCGCCTGCATCACCTGGCCGCGGAAGAGGTAGCGCCCGGTGCGGTCGTCGATCTTCTCCATGTAGAGATCCTGCACGTCGAACTGCAGGTTGGTGATGCCCCAGGCGATCCGCTGATTGTGGCCCACGATTACGCCGGGAGCGCCGGGCAGCGAAACTCCGGCCACGTCGATCCCAGGCGCTTCGAGGTGGGTCATGTACCAGATGCCGGGCAGCGAATATTCCAGGTGCATGTCGCTGGCCAGCAGCGGCTTGCCCGAAGCGGTGCGGCTTCCCGCCAGCGCCCAGGAGTTCGACCCGGGGCTGACGTCGCCCAGTCCGCGCATGGAATAAAGGTAGTCCACCTTCGCGCGGTCGCCCTGCGCGATCAGGTTGTTCTTGACGATCTCGTCCTTCCACGTGGTGGTCAGGCTGCGGTACATGTGAAGGCAGAGCAGCAGGCTGTCGATCGTGCTCCACTGGCGGGGCTGGTAATCGAGCAGGGTGAATTCCACCGGCAGGCTCTTGAGGTGCGTGGTGATGAACTCATTGACGCCGCGCGAATAGGCCGCGAATGCCGCGCGGTCGGCGGGGGGCAGGGTGACGTAGGCGTCTTCGGCGATGCGGCGCAGGCGCAATTTGCGCGATTCGCGATCGCTCTCGAGCAGGTTGGGGCCGAGGATTTCGGCCAGCGTCCCGCTGGCGTATCGCCGCAACGCGTCCATTTGCCACAGGCGATCCTGTGCCGTGACGTAGCCCTGCACGAAAAAGGCATCTTCCATACTTGCGGCGCGAATGTGAGGTTCACCGTGCGTATCGAAGTTCACAGTTGCACCGGCGGCGAGTTGTGCCTGGATGGTGCCGGAGCGCTGCGGCAGCACGCGCCACACATACCACCACGCGAGGCCTAGTGCGGCCGCCAACAGCACCGCGATCACTATGTTTACCGTCTTAACCACGCGTGAGATTGGGGAGGGAGTCATCAAAAAAGGCGTTAACTCTTCAATGATATCCCTTTGATGGCGTAAACTCGGAGGGTTAATTCTCGCGGGTTAATTCCCGCGCCTGCGCAGACTTGCGTCCGCAGATTTCCTGAGCTAAGATGGAGCAACCAAAAAAAAGGGGCGCCCTCCCGGGATACTTTTGGAGAGCGCCCACCTACGTAACGGAGTTAGTTGGTTACCTATAAAGACGAACAGCAGGCGATTCGGTTAGAGTTTCCGATAGAATAATTTCGGGGCCTGTGACTGAATCGCCTGTTCGTCTTTTAATCGTCGTGTTGCTGGTAGCCGTCAACGGCTTTTTCGCGGGCGCCGAAGTCTCGCTGCTCTCGGTACGGCACTCCCGCTTGCGCACCTTGGCCGAGGAAGGCAATCTGGGCGCACAGGCGGCGCTGAATCTGCTGTCGAATCCCGGGCGCCTGCTTTCCGTCACACAGGTCGGCGTGACACTGGCCAGCCTGGGTCTCGGGTGGGCAGGTGAAGATACGATCGTCGGGATTCTGACGGGGCTCTTCGGATCCTTGAGCACAGGTCCTTTCGCGAAGTACATTCACGCATTGTGCTTTCTGCTCTCATTCATGATCATCAGTTTCTTCCACGTGGTGATGGGAGAAGTGGTGCCGAAGAATCTGGCGATTTCGAAGTCGGACCGCCTGGCCGCACTGACGGCGCCGCCGCTGCTCCTTTTCTACCGCGCGATGCTGCCGTTCGTGGTGGTGATCGAACGCTCCGCCGATGCCATCACCCGCGCGCTCCACTTGAAGGGCGGAGCGCACGGCAGCGTGCATACAGCCGAAGAACTCAAGATGATCGTGTCGCAGAGCCGCGGCCTCGGGATCCTGCCGGAAGCGCAGGAGGACATGATTCATCGCGTGCTCGACCTGGAAACCGTGTCGGTGCGGGAGATCATGGTGCCGCGCCACGATGTAATCTCAATTGCGACCGACGCGACGCTCGACGAGGTGCTTCACACCATGATTGTGCAGCAGCACTCGCGCCTCCCCGTGCACGAAGGCACTACCGAAAAGATCACGGGACTGCTCCATTATAAGGACCTGCTGCCGGTGTGGGAAGAGCGTCGCAAAGCGATCCGCAACGGACGTCCGAGCCACGCCTTCCGGGTGGATCGGTTGGTGCGACCGGTAATGTTCGTCCCCGAAACCAAGCCCGTCACCCAGATGTTCGACGAGTTTCGCACCGGACGCTCCCACCTCGCCATGGTGGTTGACGAGTTCGGCACCGTGGTCGGGATGCTAACGGTGGAAGACGTGCTAGAGCAGATCGTGGGACAGATCGAGGATGAACACGATGAGAAGGCCGTACATCGCAGTGCCGAGGCGCATGATGTCGAATTGGACGGAACCGCACGCATCCGCGATTTGGAAAGCGAGTACGGGATTGAAATTCCTCCCGATTCAGGCTTCGAAACCCTGGCCGGTTTCCTGCTGTTCGAGTTGGGCGACATTCCCCAACCGGGCGCCAGCGTCGAGCATCAGGGCAGGCGCTTCACCGTGCTGGAAATGGAAAGAAATCGCATCGCCCGCGTGCGCATCGAAAAGATCGCAGCCGCGTAGGGTATCGCCGGCTCGCGCTAGGATGGGGATGGCATGCTAGCTCTCGACCGGTCGGCGGCGCGGTACACGTGGACGGCGGCGATGGTGCTTCTATCGCTCTGGCTGGTATACGTGCTGCGCTCCACCCTCTTCGTTTTCGCGCTGGCACTGCTGTTTGCCTACCTCCTTTCTCCCTTGGTCGAACTGCTGGACCGGGCGATTCCGCGGGAAGGCACGCGCACTCTGGCGCTCACGCTGGCCTACGTGATTTTCATCGGGGTATTCATATTTACCGCCGTCCAGGTTGGGTCTACAGTGGTCTCGCAGGCCAGTGCTCTAACCAAGAAACTGCCGGATATGCTGTACACATTCGAGCAGCCCTCGCCGGTGCTGCCGGGTGCAATCAACGAAATCAAAGCGCAGGTGCTCTACAACCTCCGCAACGATTGGGCCCATCAGAGCGATCAAATCATGAGGTCCCTGCCGGCCGCGGGCATGAAATTCATTTCCGTGGCCAGCAACATCATTTTCGTCGTGATTGTTCCGGTGCTGGCCTTCTTCTTCCTCAAGGATGGCAAGGCAATTCGCAGCCACATCCTGGAAACGATGGATGGCGGCGCCATGCGAGCCGTGGTGGACAGTGTGATGTCGGATATTCACCTCCTGCTGGCTCAATACATGCGCGCTCTGGTGTTACTGGCCCTGGCAACTTTTGTCGCGTATGCACTTTTTTTCACGATCATCCACATGCCCTTCGGCGTTCTGCTAGCGGTGGTGGCGATGTTCCTGGAGTTCATTCCGATGATCGGGCCCCTTACCGCCGCCGCCACCATCCTGCTGGTGACGCTGGTTTCCGGAGCGCCCTTCTGGCCGGTGCTGGTCTTCCTGATTGCATACCGCATGTTCCAGGACTATCTGCTCTCCCCACACCTTCTGTCGCAGGGCGCGGCGCTCCATCCGCTGCTCGTGCTGCTGGGCGTTTTCGGCGGGGCGGAAGTGGCCGGTGTGGCGGGCAGTTTCCTTTCCGTCCCGGTGCTGGCCACCGCGCGCATCCTGTATATCCGTACGCGGCGATCCCTGCTCGCCGTCCCGGCGACGGCTGCGCCCGTGGCCCCCGGACCTGAGACAATCGTGGAATCCCGCGTTCTGATTTCATGATTCGCGCGCTCTTGACTGTTTGCCTTGCGGTGTGGCCCGCTGCGGCGCACGTGATGAGCATGAGTTCCGGCGACCTCGCCATCGAGGGCTCGCACGCTCATTACGAATTGCGCATGCCGCTCTACGAGGTGGCTCATGTGGCCTCGCCCGAACGTACCCTGCTGGAGCACGTGCGTTTCTCCGGAGCGCGTCTGGTGCGCAGCGAATGCCGCGGCGATGGCGCGCGCGACAAC
>JBDTPR010000312.1:0-7617 GCA_039932635.1 Candidatus Solibacter sp. | reverse complement strand
CCAATGTGGACCGCTTCTTCCAGCCCGCCTCCTATTTCGGAGTGCAGCCCAGCGTAGGAATCGGCAATGCCACGCGCTTCAATTCCAAGATGCGTGAATTCGCGAACCTGAATGAGAACGTGTCCATTGCCAAGGTGTTCACGCTTCACGAAAAGGTCGGCATCGAACTGCGCGGCGAAGCCTTCAACGTCTTCAACCGAGTTCGCTTCGCCACCGGCAACAGCAACGTAACCAGCCCGAACTTCGGCTTGGTCAACGGCACGGCCAATGGTCCCCGCCGCTTCCAGCTGGGCGCCAAACTCCGCTTCTAGTCACAAGGGCCGCGCGTCTCGTGCGCGCGGCCCGCCTTGCATTTGGACCTCACGTAGTGATACAAACTCCATCGGAAGCACACATGTCAATCCCACGCAGGAATCTCCTCGGGGCGGCCGGAGCCGCTGGTTTGCTCGGCCTCGCCCTTCCCCGTGAACAGAAAGCCCAGGAACAGGCAGCGCGCGCCACACGCGCCATGCCCATCCCCAAAATCAAAGACGTCAGCGTAATCGAATGCCAGCCGGCCGGTGTGCGCCTGACCGTCGTCAAGATCACCACCGACCAGGACGGACTCTATGGCTACGGCTGCGCCACCTTCACACAACGCGCCGATCTCGTGAAGCCTGCCGTGGAGCGCTACCTCAAGCCGTTCCTCGTGGGGAAGACCACGGACCGCATTGAGGACATCTGGCAGAGTTGCTACGACAGTTCCTATTGGAAGAACGGTCCTGTTCTCAACAACGCCATCAGCGGCGTCGATCAGGCGCTTTGGGACATCAAGGGCCGCATGGCCGGCATGCCCGTCTACCAGCTCGCCGGCGGCAAATGCCGCGAGGCCGCCGATTGCTACGGCCACGCCTCGGGCAACGATTTCCCGGACGTAGTGCAATCCGCGAAGCAGTATATGGCGCAGGGCTTCCGGCACGTGCGTGTGCAGATCGGCGTACCCGGCATGGCGGGCTACGGCAGCGGCGGACGCGGCGGCGCCCCCGTCAAGGCGCTGCACAGTTCTCCCGTCTTCGAACCCGCGGCCTATTATCGCCGCGCCATGAAACTGTTCGAAACCTGCCGCAAGGAACTCGGCGAAGAGGTCGAATTACTGCATGACGTTCACGAGCGCGTCTCGCCCAATCAGGCCGTGCAGTTCTGCAAGGATGCGGAAAAATTCAAGCTCTTCTTCGTGGAAGATCCGCTCTCGCCGGAAGACCTCGCCTATTTCCGCCAGATCCGCCAGCAATGCTCCACGCCGATTGCAATGGGCGAACTCTTCAATAGTCCTCACGAATGGATTCCGCTGATCGGCGAGCGCTTGATCGATTACATCCGCGTGCACGTCTCGCAAACCGGCGGTTTTACGCCCTCGCGCAAGATTGCTGTGTTAGGCGAGATCTACGGCGTGCGCACCGCATGGCACGGACCCGGCGACGTTTCGCCCATCGGCCACATGGCCAACGTGACGCTCGACCTGGTCAGCTACAATTTCGGAGTCCAGGAATACTCGCCTTTCAATCAGCGCACGCAGGAGATCTTCTCCGGTTGCCCAGTGATGAAAGATGGCTACCTATACGCCAGCGAAAAGCCCGGCTGGGGCATCGAGATCGACGAGAAGGCCGCCGCGAAAGTGCCCTTCACCAATCCGGCTAATGGCCTGAATGGCGGCTGGGGCGAGATCCGCCGCATGGACGGCACGGTCATCAAGCAGTGATCGGGCGTCGCGCATTCCTCGGCGCCGCGTGTGCTGGTGTGGGCTCGGCATTTGCTGCGCCCTACCAGCGCGCCGCCGCCAGCCTTCAGAAGAAGGTGAAGATCACCGGTGTGAAGTGCATGATCGTGCGCGGCACCTGGGATTGGAACCTCATCAAGATTGAAACCGATTCCGGACTGTACGGCATCGGCGAAGCCTATTGGGGCTGGGGCGTGAAGGATCTCGTCCTCAATAAACTCGCCCCCATCATCATCGGTGAGGACCCGCTCAACGTCGATAAGCTGTACACCAAAATGCTGATGCAGAGCGCGGGCGCCGGGGCCATCGCGGGCGTCACCATGACCGCCGCCAGCGGCATCGAAATCGCGCTTTGGGACCTCTGCGGACGCATCCTGCAGACTCCGGTCTGCAATCTGCTGGGCGGCCGCTTCCGCGACAAGGTGCGCTTCTATCGCACGCTACAGACGGTGTCGAACGTGGAGGATATGGGCCTCTGGCGTGCGCAGGTGGACGCGGTCCGCGCCGAAAAGTGGAAGTGGACCGCTTTCAAGTTTCAAGGCGATGGCGTGCCCGTGAAGGCCGACCCGCAGTTCCGCGAACCCGGCCACGATCCGTATGGCCGCGCGCTCACCAACAAGGACTATCGCCGCATCGTCACCGCTATGGAGACCGTGCGCCAATCGCTCGGCCCCGATGGCGATTTCGCCATCGAGTGCCACTGGCGTTACGATACGCAGGACGTGATCCGCCTGGGCCGCGAACTCGAGCACGTCCACCCGATGTGGCTCGAGGACCCCGTGCCGCCCGACAACATCGAGGCCATGGCGCGCGTCACGCAGGCCATCAGCGTTCCCGTTTGCACCGGCGAGAATCTGTACGGGCGCCAGGGGTTCCGTAAACTCGTCGAGATGCAGGCCTGTTCCGGCGTGCACATCGATGTGCCCAAATCCGGCGGTCTGCTCGAGTCCAAGAAGATCTCCGATCACGCCGACCTCTATTACATCTGGACGGCGTGCCACAATCCGGCCAGCCCGCTCGGCACCATTGCGTCCTGCCATGCGGCTGCGGCGATGCGCGATTTCCGTATCCACGAATTGGCCAATTGGGTGGACTGGTGGCCCGACCTCGTCACCCACGAGGGCCCGTTCTGGGAGGACGGCTACTTCACCATTCAGGACAAGCCCGGCTACGGCGTGGAGATCAATCCGGACGTCGCCAAAGCGCACCTGGCCCCCGGCGAAACCTGGTGGGGCTGACGCCCCAATCAGAGCCGCGACCGTGAGGGAGCGGTGGGTATGCGGCGTTTCAGCAACCGCTCCTTCACGGTCGCGGCTCTGACGGGCCTTACAACGGCGGCCTGGGCAACTTCGCCGGAGCCCACGAGGGCACGCCCTTCACCTTCACTGCGCGGCGAAAAAGCTTGCCGTCTTCAGCCACGTACAACCAATCGCCGACAAATGCGAGAGCCGTGATCGCACCGGGCTCCGGAGGATTCAAGATGGTCGCCGTGCGCCCGTTGGCCTCGCACATCTGCACGCCCAGCGGAGTCGCGAAGTAGACCTGGCCAATCGAATCCAGCGTCACGCCGGTCACGCCGCTCATCCATCCCGACTCGGGCATCTCCAGCCGATAGAACGGCTCGCCATTCATCAAGCCGCCATCGGCGGCAATCTGAAAGCTCCAACTGAAACGGCCCCGCGCATCGCTGACCACCAGCATCGCCTGATCGGGCGACAACGCCAGGCCATGCGGCTGGGCAATCTCGCCGCCGTTATACACGGTCCGCACTTGCCCCTTCGCGTCGATCAAGCCGACTTTCATCCGCCCAGAATCCGAGTAGTACATCTCGCCCTTCGCTGTGATCGCGAGATCCCAAGCATCCACATTCTCCGCGAAAACCTTTTCGTCGCCCGCGCCCCCGTAAGAGACGATGCGCCCCGATTGCGCCGCGTACATACGACCGTCCGGACCGGCGCGCAGCACACGCGCGCCCCGCGTGCTCTCCTTGAACAACGTGACCTTGCCCGCCGCATCGCCCTTGTAGATCCTGCTCGCCCCGGGGTCCGCAAAGTACACGTTGCCGTCCTTGTCGCCCGCGGGGCTGACCACCGCCCCATAGTTCGCGCCCACCTGCTGCCACCCCTTGTCCGACGACACGATGGAGTACGCCTTGCCGCGCGGGTCCCAGCCCGGCTTCCCGAAATCGGCCGGCTCCTTCGCAACGATCGGGCTCGGATACCCGCGCCATAGCCAGCGCAGCGCCTCTGGCATGATGGCCGCGCCGTGCTTCATGTTGTGCCCCTCCTCGCCCATCTCGAGCTTCACGTCGTAGCCCGCGGATTGGAACGCTTCCAGCATCACCTGGTTGTTGATCGGCCAGCTTCCGGCATAGAACGTGCCGTACGGTTCGCTCGGCACGACATGGTCGTTCTTCCCTTCCTGAAGGAAAATGCGGATCGGCTTCGGCTCCGTCTTGCGGATCAGCGCCGGCAGTCCGTCGGCCCCCTTCATCGCGACGAAGGTACCGATGAAGCTGAGCACGCGGTGGAATTGGTCGGGCCGATTCCAGGCGACCGCGAAAGCGCCCACCGCGCCGGTACTCACGCCGGAGATCGCGTGGTCATCCGGATTCTTCGAGAGGTTGTATTTCTTCCCTACCTCGGGAATCAGTTCTTCCAGCAGAAAGCGCGAGAAGCGGTCGCTCAACGAGTCGTATTCGAACACACGCTCAAACCTGCTCTGCGCCGCATCGTTCAACGCCGGCAGCACGCCCGGATCCACGAAGATGCCAATCAGCGGGGGCAAGTCTCCCTTGGCGATGAGATTGTCGAACACCGTGGGCACGCGCTGCGCATTGCCGAGGGGTCCGCTGCCATCCAGGAACACCATGAACGGGGCAGGCTTGGCCGCGTCGTACTGAGCGGGCACGTAGATCGCGCAGTTGTGCGGCGTGCCCGGATAGTGCTTGCCGGGGGGCAATACGAAGCGAGTGACCACGCCTTTCGGCACACCCTCGCGGGGCTGTGAATCGGGACCCAGGCTGTAATCCTGCGCGCGCAATCCGGCCGCGGCACAGAGGACAAGCAAAGCGGTTGTTCTCATGGCAAAGGGTTTCTCCAGGGCAGTATACATGAAGCGCGGTGCGGCCTGAAAAAGCCATTGATTGCGAGTTGTTTTGGCCTTATGCTTTACCTGCCGATTGCCTCGGCAGGAGCCTGTGTAAATGAACCTACCCGTATTGGATGTAGCTATCGGTATCAGCTTTGTGTTTCTCTTGCTGAGCCTGATCTGTACGACGGTGAATGAGATGCTCGCCGGCGTGCGTAAGTCACGCGCCAAATTCCTGGACATGGGAATCGCCCGCCTGCTGGGCGGAAACGCAGAGATCAAGAAGTTAATCTACGAGCATCCTATGATCCAATCCCTCGCCAGTGATTCCACGATTTGCCCGTCTTATATTCCCGCCAATAAGTTTGTGACTGTCGCGCTCGATCTCATCTCAGGTAAAGGAAACGCAGCTAACGACATGGCCGCCGTGAGGGCGGGAATCAAGAATATTCCCAACGAACATCTGCAGGTGATACTCACCACCATCATGGATAAAGCCCACGACGAACCCGCCCGCGTGCAGTACCTTCTGGAGCAGTGGTTCGATGAAAATATGGACCGCGTCACCGGATGGTACAAGAAGCACACACAGGTGTGGGCCATCATCCTGGCGTCGATCATGACCATCGTGATAAATGCCGACGCGCTCCACATGGCAGCCCTGTTGTGGACCACTCCCACCGTGCGTGCCGCCATGGTGGAGCAGGCGAAAGTGCGCGCCGACAAGGCGCTTGCCGATAGTTCCAAGCCGCTGCCCGCGGCGCTGACTCCGGACGAGAAAGCGGAGCTGGCACAACTCACCGGCTGGGAAAGCGATCGCAAGGCCTTTGAGTCCTGGAAGGCGAACGCCGGCACCGGCAAGGCTCCGTGGGATATCGTGCTCGATCACCTGTTGGGGTGGATACTCACCGCCATCGCCGTGTCCATGGGCGCGCCCTTCTGGTTCGACACGCTAAACCGCTTCATGAATATTCGCAATGCCGGCCGCTCGCCCGACGAGAAGCGCGACAAGACCAGTTCGGCCCCGTCGCCCGCCAACCCGTAAGGCAGGCTTGAAAGAAGTAAAATAGCGGTGCGTGAAAGACGAAATCATCGCCGCCGCCAGCCGGATTGCGCCGTTCGTGCGCATGACTCCGCTGGAGTACTCGGCCGACACCGGCGCGTACCTCAAGCTCGAGCAACTGCAGCACACCGGCTCGTTCAAATTCCGCGGCGCCTCTAACAAGATCGCGCTGCTTACCGCGGAGCAGGCCGCGGCCGGCGTAGTGACGGCCAGCAATGGGAATCATGGGCTCGGCGTGGCCGCGGCGTCCAAAGCCCGCGGCATTGCCGCCGAAGTCTTCGTCTCTTCGCACGTCTCGCCCGCCAAGGCCCGGCGTATCGAAGCCCTTGGCGCGCGCCTGCATTCCGCGGGCGCGGACCCTTTGACCGCGGAACTGTCTGCGCGCCGCGCCGCCGCCGAAAGCGGGCGTGTTTTCATCTCGCCCTACAACGACCGCGACGTCATGGCGGGACAGGGAACTATCGCCTTTGAACTGCTGGAGCAACTGCCGCAACTGGACGCGGTGTTCGTCGCCGTGGGCGGCGGCGGCTTGATAGGCGGTATCGGCTCGTACCTTAAGGCGGTGTCTCCGCAGACCGAAATTATCGGCTGCTGGCCGGAGAATTCGCCGGTAATGCTGCGCTGCATCGAGGCAGGCGCCATCGTCGAAGTCGATGAGTTGCCCACGCTTTCGGAAAGCACCGCGGGCGGTCTCGAACCCGAATCGGTCACCTTCGACGTGTGCCGCCGGGTCATCGACCGCGGCGTCCTGGTGAGTGAAGGTGAGATCCTCAACGCCATGCGCCTGATCCTGGAGACCGAGCACTGGGTGGTGGAGGGCGCCGCCGGCGTGGCGCTCGCGGCCTTCCTGAAGGAGGCGGACCAGTGGCGAACCAAGCGCGCCGCGGTGATTATCTGCGGCCGTAACGTGTCCCCACAGGTATTACACGCGGTGCGATACTGAGTGCGTGAAACCTGCCATCTTGTACGCCCTTGTCTGCGCGACACTGGCAGGCGGCCAGTTACTCGCCGCCGACGCCAAGCCGCTGTTTAACGGAAAGAATCTGGACGGCTGGGAGGTCATTGGCGACGGCCAGTGGACCGTGCTCGCCGACGGCACACTCGTGGGACAGCGCACCACCGATCTGCGCAAGCAGCTCGTCCCCAGCGGTCCGCTTGCCACGCCTCAGGCCTTCAAGGGTTGGGTGGACACGCAGTCGTGGCTCTACACCACGCGGAATGACTTCGGCGAATTCGATTTGCACGTCGAATACTTCACCAAGAGTTCGGGCAACAGCGGCATCTCGATTCGCGATACGTCGCGCGCTAAGTGGGGCGTGATTACGCCGCCCGACTACACCAAGACGCCGAGTAAGATCGGCTACGAGATCCAGATCAATAATCGCTACCCAGACCCGCATCCTTCGGGCAGCATTTACGGCTTCATGGACGCGCCCAAAGACGCGCAGCGCGATGACGATTGGAATGCCATGGACATCATCTCGCGGAACGACAAGATCACCATCAAGTTGAACGGCCGCGTCGTCGCCGAGCATGCAGGAGACCCGCAGCGTTCCAAGACCGGCCCCATCGGACTGCAATTGCACGATCAATTTTCAATCGTGATGTTTCGCAACGTGCGCATTGCGGAAGTGGGCAAATAGGTTGAGGTAACGCTCCCTCACGGTCGCGGCTCTGATGAGCGGCGGCGGGGATCAGAGCCGCGCGC
>JBDTPR010000311.1:0-7622 GCA_039932635.1 Candidatus Solibacter sp. | reverse complement strand
GTTGGGGATTATTGCGGAATTTGACAACGTACCATTGGCCGTCGTCCGCCTCAAGGAGGTGGGCCTGGGCGCCGCCACGCATTTTTCGAACGTGCCGGACCGCAGTGAGGGGCATCGAGTAGAAAATGCAGTAACCTAGAGTTTTACCACACGGAGGATCGAATACCGATGGCCGAATTAGAACCCCCAAACAGCAAAGCGAACGAGACGGCGGATGCCAAGGCCGCCGCTGGCCGCACCAAGGATGAAGTGGCATTGGAACTGATGAAGTTCATTGCCGTCAACGCGGGATACGGCAGGTCCGCCCAGACTTCCGCGGGATTTTCGGCCAAGGGGGGCAGCCGTACACCGGATGAACTCGCCGACGACCTGCTGAACCTCTTCGACCGGTGCCGCAAGGCCGTAGCCAAGGACGCCTGAAGCACGGAAACTAGCCACCTTAAATAGAATGACCCGCAGCCGGATTGCTCCGGCGCGGGTCATCCAAAGTCAGACCTGTAATCGGGTGACTACTTCTTCTTTTTGGCCGGGGCTTTTTTCGCGGCCTTCTTCACTGCCGGTTTCTTGGCAGGCGCTTTCTTCGCCGCAGTCTTCTTGGCCGGAGCCTTTTTCACCGGAGCCTTTTTCACCGGAGCCTTTTTCGCAGCCTTCTTTACCGCAGGCCGCTTTACAGCCGTCTTTTTTACCGGCGCCTTCTTAGCCGCCTTCTTCACCACGACCTTTTTCGCAGGAGCTTGCTTGATGGCCTTCTTCGCCGCAGCCTTCTTTGCCGGGGCCTTCTTTGCGGCCACTTTCTTTACCGCAGGCTTCTTGGCGGCAGGCGCAGGGGCTTTCTTAACGGGAGCTTTCTTAGCTGGGGCTTTCTTAACGGGAGCTTTCTTAGCTGGGGCTTTCTTAGCTGGGGCTTTCTTAGCGGGAGCTTTGCTCGAAGACGCTTTCTTCACCGGCTTTTTCGGAGGCGGCCCCGCCTCTCCCGCGGGAGCGGGTTTGGCTACCGGTTCTGGCGAGAGTTCGGGCAGCGATACCGCAACCACAACCTCAGGTGTTGCGGGTGGCGCGACGTCGTCGGCATCGTCGTCGTCCTCATCCTCCTCGTCATCTTCGTAATCGTCGAGCTTCGAGTCCATCTCTCCGTGCTCTTCGTCGTCGTAGTCGTGGAAGTCTTCCATCTCTTCTTCGTCTTTGAGAGCGATGATCGGGCGATCAAACATTACTAGAGCCTCCTGTGGTCAGGCGCAATCACACATAGAATACCCTTTTTTGCATGGGAGGCAATAGCGGAAAGCAGAAATTCTCGGGCGCCCTTTTCGCCGCAAACCAGCCCGCAAACCCAGGCCACGGAGTTTACTCTAAAGCAAATGCGCAATCCGGCCGATAATCTGGCGTGAGCAATTCCCAGATGATCTCCATTCAATCTTCCCTGAGCGACCTGGAGCGCAGTCACCTCCTGCGGGCAGCCGTAATGGATTGCTATGTGCACGCCATCAAAAACGTGGCGCATTACGCGGTCGAACTCGACGAGGAAGTCACGATTACTCATCGCAGGCATCTGACTGCTCTGGCTACGGATGTCTCCGCGGGCGATCAGGAGGCCCTAAACGCGAGTGTGGCCACCTTGCGCGGTCTGCTGCGCGATTATCGCGACAAGTCCGCCAACTACCTTGGGGGACTGCGCGACGAACTGGCAGGCACGGCACGCACGCTGGAAGAAATTCTGGACAGCCTGGGGCAGACCGATGGCGATCACGAAAAGAGTTTGCGCGCGGCACTCGGCAAACTGCGCGAGGTCGCCCGGCTTCCCAGCAACGGGGCACTGGCAGTGGTGGTTGCCTCGGCCGCGGATGCGATCGAGAAGAGCCTGGAACAGGTGCGCAAGCAGCACCAGCTCACCACATCGCAATTCCTGGTGGAAATTCGCATGCTGCATAAGCGCATCGATACCCTGGAATCGGCGGCAGCGGTGGACGAGATCACGCGCTGCGCCACGCGGGAAGAACTGATCGGCGTGATCCAGACCAGCACGGCCGGCCAGTACTGCCTGCTGTTGATTGGGGTGCGCGGCTTGCTCCGCGCCGAAGTCCAATTCGGCAAACTGGTGGGCGCGGAACTTGCCGGCGCCTTTGCCAAGCGCCTGCGCAGCAGGCGTCCGCGCTCATCGCCCGCTGGGGGGCCGAAGAGTTCGTCGTGGTGCTGACCTCTTCCAAGGCGGAAGCGCTGGCGTCCGGCAAATGGATCTCGGAGAACGTGTCCGGCCCCTATTCGTGCCTTAGCGATGGCAAGTCGATCCGCCCCGCACTACAACTCACCGTGGGTGTGGTAGACACCAGTGCCCGCGAAACACCGGACCGTATTCTGGAACGGATCGGAGCCTTCCTCGTCGGGCCAAAGTAAAGGAGCTACCGTGCCGGCGTCGCCAGTGCAACCCGCTCTACCTTGTAGCCGCGCTTCTCCAGGAGCTTCACCACACCTTCGGCCCCCACCATGTGGGCCGCGCCAACCACCATAAAGGCCGTTTCCTTACCCTTCAGATGCTGCTCCGCGACATCGGCCATGTGCGGATTCCGATCTTCCAGCATGCCGCGGGTGATCGACTCCGGAGTGCTCGATTTTTCGTGGATCATCGCGTCGAGCCCCGCCGCATCTCCGGAAATCCAGAGATCCTGGATCTTCTTGACCTTGTCGAGGCCGCCTTCTTCCAGAGCGGATGCCAAATACTTCTCCATTACCTCGGGCGGAAAGCCGGAGAGCAGCTTAATCTGCCATTCCGCCGACTCCGCTTCCACCACCTTCTTCTTCGACTGCCCGGCCTTATCGAGGAAGTACTTGTCGATACCCAGCCCGGCATCCATCCCGGACTTGGTCAAAGGCAGGGTTGACACCATGAGCGCCGCCATCCAGGGCCTGAATTTCGCCATTGCTATCGCGGGGAAGCTGTATTTTTCGCAGAACTTCTCCAGGCCCTGGCGGGTCTCGGGGCTCACGTGATCCCATAACGAGTCGTCGCCCGAGTAGAGTCCTTTGGAGAGAATCATCGCCTGCATTCCCTGCTGGTCGACGCGGTTGATGTCTACTTCCACGATCAGCGCAGTGGAACGCTCGAAGGCGTCCTCCACTTCTTTCGCCAGCGGATACATTTCCTTCGATCCCAGGTGAATCGAGCCCAACAGGTACACCACGTTGTCGGCGGTTGACGCCTTCCAGAAGAGCGCTTTCTTCGCAACTGGGGGCGCGGCGAGCCGGGCAACCGTAGGCCCTTGCGCCGCCAACGGCGCGGCCAGCACCAGGCCGGCTAACGTCAGGGATAACCAACGCCTCTTCATAGAGCACGCTCCAATCGGGAGAGACCTTCCGCGAACATTTCCGAGTTTACCCCCATGCCGACGCGGAAGCACCCGGGGATCTCGAAAAAACGTCCCGGCACGGCGGACGTCTCCCAGTCGGCTCGCAGCCTGGCCAGAAGACCATCGGCATCGCCGTTCGCCAGGCGCATGAACGAGGTGGTGCCCCAGGGAGTCCGCACCGCGTGGACCTTGTGGTTTCCGTCGAGAGCGGCGCGGTCGAGAAACGCGTTCAGCACAAGCCGGTCTGCCTGCACAATGCGGCGGAAGCGTTCGCGCACCTTATCGAGCTGGTTGAAGATGGCGACGCTGAGCAGTTCGCCCGGGTAGACGGAAGTCGCCGCCATGCAATCGTTCAATCGCCACATGGCGCGCGCCAGGTCGGGTTCCGCCAGGATCCATCCGCAGCGCACCCCACTGACGCCGTACACCTTAGTCAAACTGCTGGTGACCACGAACTGCGGTCCCAAGTGAAACGACGTGCGCGGCGTATTCTCGTAGACCGCGTCCAGGTACACTTCGTCCACCAGCACACGGGCGCCGACGCTGCGCGCAATCTCGCCGACCTCGCGCAGCACATCCTCCGCGGTCAGCACGCTCGAGGGGTTGTGCAGGTTGGTGAGCACGATCAATCGGGTCCGCGGCGTGACCGCCCGGCGCACCGCCTCCGGGTCCACCGCGTAGCCTGCATCATGGCTGCGGACGAAGCGGCGGATATCGGCGCCCAGGCAGCGCAGTGCGTCGAGCAGGAGTCCGTAGGCAGGCTGCTCGATCACGACCTCGTCGCCGGCGTCGAGCAGCGCCGCGAAGGCCAGGAAATTCGCCCCCGAAGTGCCGGCCGCGGTCACCACGCAGTCCGGGTCCACCGCGTGGCGCGCCGCGATCGCCTGGACCAGCGGGGCGTACCCATAGCTGTTGTCGCCGTTGATTTCCAGCGCCGGCAGCGCGCCGAGTTCGCTTAACGGGAACGCGCCGACGCCGCTGGTCGCCAGATTCAACCGGGCGCGGCTGGCGGTCTTCGCCCAATGCATGTATTCCGATTGTTGGTTTCTCATCGCTTCCCGCGGCTCCAATACCAGTACACAGGGACTCCAGATAACATGATGCCCCAGCCTCGCGCGCTATTCAGCGGGTCCGTCACCACCGTGCTGGCCACAATTCCCGCGCACGCCGCCACAAACAGCGCCGTGGTGAGCGGGTGCCCGGGCGACCGGTACACCTTGCCCTCGCGTTCGCCGCGCGCCTGGCGCCGGAACAGGAACAGCGCCCCCGCGGCCAGCGAGAACGCGATGAAATCCACCGAGACCTCGTAATTCAAAATCTGCTCGTACTTGCCCGAGAATGCGATCGCGGTGGCCGCGATGCCCTGCAGCACGATCGCAGTGACCGGCGCTCCGGTCCGCGGGCTCAGCCGTCCGACGCGCTCGAAGAACAGCCCGTCGCGCGCCATGGCGTTGTATACCCTCGGCGCCGTCAGCATTCCCTGACTGAGGAATCCCAGGGTGGAAATCGCAATCCCCATGGCGATCCACCAGGCGCCGCGCTCTCCCATGGCGATGCGCATCACCGCCGTAGCCGGGGTGCGCGTGGCGGCCAGCCCTTCCGGCCCGAGCACCTGCAGGCAGACCACATTGACCCCGAGATAGAGCACCACCACACCCGCCACGCCGGCGATCAACCCGCGCGAAAGGTCGCGGCCCGGATTCCGCATTTCGCCGGCCACAAACGTCGCCGTCTGCCAGCCGCCGTAGGCGAAAGCCACCGGAATCATCGCCGCGCCGATCGCTCCCAGGAGGCTCGCGGACACCGGGCGATCCAGCAGCGGCAGGGGATGAATCGAGCCCCCGCCCCACACCGCGCCCGCCACCACCAGCACGGCGATGGCGCCCATCTTCATCAGCATCAGGGCGCTTTGCACATTGCTGCCGGCGCGCGCGCCCAGGCAATTGATCAGCGTCAGCCCGAGTAGTACGGTGGCCGCGATGGCGCTGTCGCTCCACCCGGACCCGCTGATCTCGCGGTAGTATCGGCCGAAAGTGACGGCCACGGCCGCCATCCCTCCGGTCTGCGTGACCAGCAGCAGAACCCATCCGTAGACGAAGGCGACCGAGGGGTGATATGCCTCGCGCAGGTAGAGGTACTGTCCGCCGGCGCCGGGCAGGCGGGTAGCGAGTTCGGCCCAGATGAACGCGCCGAGCAGGGCGAGTACCCCGCCCGCGGCCCACACGCCGAGAATCAGGAAGGGCGTGTGCACCTGTCGCGCGACCACGCTCGGATTGATGAAAATTCCCGACCCGACGATGCCCCCCATCACCAACATGGTGGCGTCGAACACGCCGAGTTGACGGCGCGGGCGGACCTCATTTGGGGCTGTTTTATCCAAGGCTGTAGAATAGCAGCCCCCCGCCGGTTGCTACACTGGAAACAGAATAATGCCGGACTTCTGCACTTGCGGCGCACAACTGCCACCCGACGCGCTCTTCTGCCACAAATGCGGAAAGCCGCAGCGTGACGTGATCGAGCCGGAACCCGAAATCGAGACCGTGGAATTCGTTCATCCCGTGGCTCCTCCGGCCCCGCCGCCGGCGCCCCAGATCAACTTCCACAATCTGGTGGCGGTGCGCATCGCCTTCGTGGTGGCGCCGATTGCTTTCCTGCTGAGTTGGATTCCCGCCGCCAACCTTCTTCTTTGGATTGCCGGCGGCTTCCTGGCGGTGTTCTTTCACCGTCGCCGTACCGGCGATCTGCTGAATATGCGCGCGGGAGTGCGTCTCGGGTGGGTGACGGGCGTCATCATGTTCGCGATCACGACCGTGATCTTTACGCTGACCATAGTGCCGGTGGCGGCCAACGGCGGGATCGCCAATCTTTTCCGCCAGCAATTGAAGAATCCCAGTGACCCGAACGTTCAGGAAGCGTTGCGTATGCTGGAGACCGCTCCCGGGTTGGTCACCGTGCTGCTGGTCATGCTGTTCATGCTCTTCGTGTTCATCACGCTACTGAGCATGGCGGGAGGCGCACTGGGCGCTAAGTTCGTCAGCCGCGGCGAATCGGCTCGCTAGCTTACTAAGCTCCCGGCGCCAATCAGATCCGCGACCGCCAGAAGCCGCGAATTATTGTGAACCCCAGAGCCGCGACCGTGAGGGAGCGTTGACTAACTTCGACGCGACGCAGCTTGACGTCCGCTTCCTTAAAGTCGCGGCTCTGATTGGGGCTCGCTTAACGGCGCCCGGCTGGCAGCACTCGCGGCGCGGGCTTCTGCGAATAGCGTTTGACCACCGCCACCCCGGTAAAGATGATCGCCATCGCGCCGGTTTCGCGCCAACCGAAGGGCTCGCGATAGAACAGCCAGCCCAACGCCACGGCCACCACCGCGTTCACATACGGGTAGACCGATACAATGGCGACGGGCAACTTATCCATCACGTAGACGTAGGCGCTGTAACCCACCAGGGAGCCGAAGACGATGAGGTAGATCATCGCCGACACGCCGCGCGTGCTCCAGTGGATGGTGTAATCGCCGGATGCAACGGCGACCGGGATCATGATGAGTCCGGCGGCCATCTGCTGCACCCCGCCCGCCACCACCGGGTGCGCTTTGCCCGCCTTGCGGCGCTGGATGATGGACCCGAAGCTCCAGCCGGCCATGCCGAATTGCAGCAAAACGAAGCCAATTACCAGCTTGTGATCGATCGCGCCCGCCCCCGAAGAGGGAGCGAAGAGGAGCGCCGCGCCTGCCAATCCGATTGCCATGCCGGCAATGGTCGGCGCATGTAGCCGCTCGCCGCCGGGAAGGAGCGCCTCCACGCCCACCATCCAGAAGGGCGAGATGGTCACGATCAAGCCGGCGATTCCACTCGGGATCAGGGTCTCCGATGCCACCAGCACGCCATTGCCGATGCCTAGAGTCAAGAGCCCGCTAAAGCATGCCCAAGCCAGTTCCCTGCCCTTGGGAAGGTACAATCCGCGCGCCCGCGCAAAGGCCAGCATGATGCTGCCTGAAATCATGTAGCGCACGCAGACCAGCAGCATGGGCGGAAACGATTCCAACGCCATGCGAATGCCCAGGTAAGTGGTGCCCCAGAAGAAACGCACCGCCACCAGAGCTAGGTAGGGCTTGAACAAAGGATGTCGGGACAATACTTTAGGGTATCAGGCCAGCGCTTGAAAACACAGGGAGGCGCCTAGCCGTGCGGATGCTTCTCGGGCAGCAGGGGCGCCGCGCGTCGCAGGCCGCTCCACGCTTCCGCCAGCACGATCGAGTTGGCGGGATTGCGCGGATCG
>JBDTPR010000310.1:0-7641 GCA_039932635.1 Candidatus Solibacter sp. | reverse complement strand
CCTACAACTCGCACAAGAAGGCCACCGGTACGGGACTCGGCCTGTACGCGATCGATGGCAGCCTGAAGAGCGAACGCGTCCACGTGCACGATGGGACGCATGCCAATCGCCTGATTCATCGCCAGTCGAACCAGGCGTTCATCGGTCCGTACGCCATAGACATGCAGGGCAAGTGGCGCGTGATTGAGCAGTTTCTGGATCACCGCCTGACGGCCACTATGACCCACCTCACCGACCCGGCGAATCGCGTTTACATGCTGACCATGGAAGGGCTGCTTTTCGAGGTCGATGTGAACACGCTGAAATCGACGCAGATGTTCGATCTGGTGAAGCAACTCGGCATCAAGGCGGTGCCGCATTTCAAGGGCGGGTTCACGGGGCAGGGACGCGTGGTGGTAGCGAACAACGGCTTCTACAATTACGGCGAGCAGGAGGCTGGCCTGTACGAGTGGGACGGCAAGGTGTGGACCACGTTAAGCCGCAAGCCGCACATGGAATGCGCGGGGCGGCCCAATATGGGCAACGTGATTTTCGCCACCGGCTGGGACGAAGCCTCGGTGCTGTTCCATGCGCTGGTGAAGGGCAAGTGGCAGAATTATCGCCTGCCGAAGATGAGCCAGGCCTTCGTGCAGGGATGGCAGACCGAGTGGATGCGGATCCGCGAGGTCGAAACCGAGCGCTTCATGATGGATATCCACGGCGGGTTTTACGAGCTTCAGCCGATCGCAATGGAAGACGCCATTTGGGGCTTGAAGCCGGTGTGTCAGCATCTGCGCGTGATCCCGGACTACTGTTCGTTCCGCGGTATGCTGGCCTTGGCCGGCAATGAGAATACGCCGAACAGTGAGGCGAATCCGGTGGGCGGGCAGCCGCAATCGGGCATCTGGTTCGGGAAGACCGACGACTTGTGGGGCTTCGGTAAACCGCAAGGCTGGGGCGGTCCATGGCGCAATACCGCGGTGAAGAAAGGCGAGCCGTCGGACCCGTATCTGATGACCGGCTTCGATAAGAAAGTGCTGCACGTGAAGACCGATAAGAGGGCGGACATCGCCATGGAAATCGACTTTCTCGGCAATGGTACCTGGGTGCCGTACTCGGGCATGGAGCGCGACGCG
The DNA here is from genome assembly GCA_039932635.1 of Candidatus Solibacter sp. Taxonomy (GTDB): domain Bacteria; phylum Acidobacteriota; class Terriglobia; order Bryobacterales; family Bryobacteraceae; genus Solibacter. The sequence continues at coordinate 6,526 of JBDTPR010000310.1, read as the reverse complement.
CTGTATCGCTATCACATCTTCCCCACGGGCTTCTCGGCGCACTGGGTGCGGTTGACGGCACTGCAAGATTGCACGGCCACGGCGGAATTCATCTACACCTAAGCGCGAAAGACCACTGTGGGGCAGGCTGGCAGCCTGCGGCGGGTTGTTAACCCGCCTTAGCGCCGGTAGACAACCGGCGAGCAGGATTCCATCCTGCCCCACACAGTTTTCCGCAAACGTCGGGAATTGCCAATTACCGAGAGACTCGAGAGCACCATCGCGGCCGCGGCGAGAATGGGATTCAGTACGCCCGCCATGGCGAGCGTGATGCCCGCGACGTTGTAGGCGAAGGCCCAGAAGAGATTCTGTCGCACGATGCGAAAGGTACGGGCCGCGAGGTCAAGGGTCTCCGAGACCGCTTGCAGCGAGCCGCTCATGAGCACCAACGGCGCGGCGTGTCGGGCGATGTCGGCTCCGCTGCCCAGCGCGATGCCCAGATCGGCCTGCGCCAGGCTGGGCGCATCGTTGACGCCATCGCCGATCATCGCCACCACCATGCCCTGCTGCTGTAACTCTCGAATCACCTCGACCTTGCGTTCGGGCAGCGCCTCGGCGATCCATTCGCCGGCTCCGATCAGCGCGGCGGTTTCGGCAGTGGTGCTGCGCGTGTCGCCGGAGAGCAGCATGGTGCGTATGCCTCGGCGCTTCAGGTCGGCGCACAATTCGGCCGCCTCGGGACGCACGCGGTCGCCGAAGCAGAGAGCGCCGCGAACCGCGCCGTCCCAGCCGAAGTAGACCACGGAGCCCGTGAGCGACGGCCATTCGGCGAAGGGCGTACCGAGTTCCACGAGCATAGCCCGATTGCCCAGAAAATAGCTGGTACCCTGCACCACGCCGGTGATGCCGCGTCCGGAGTTCACCACCACATCGTGCGCCGAATCGGCGGCAGGGTACTGCGCGCGCAGCGCCCGCGCGATGGGGTGTTCGCTCCATGCTTCGACCGCTGACAATTCGGCCATGCGCGACATGTCGCCGACGGTTTCGCGCAGCGCGAAATCGCCGAACGTCGCGGTGCCTGTCTTATCCAGAATCACGACTTGCACGCCGCGAATGGTTTCGAGCACGCGCGTGTCGCTCACCAGGATCCCGCGCCGTCCAGCCGCCGCCACGGCAGCGGTCAGCGCCAAAGGCGTCGCGATGCCGAGCGCGCAGGGGCAGGCGATCACCAGTACCGCAATGGCATGCATCAGCGCACCGCCGAATTCCCCGGTGCGCATCTGCCAGCCTGCGAAAGTGAGCGTGGCCAGTATCAGGACGACGGGCACGAAGAAGCGGGACACGCGATCTACCGAGCGCTCCATACGGGTGCGGCTGGCGGCTGACTGTTCCACGCGGCGGACAATTTGGGCCAGCGTGCTATCCGCGCCGACGCGTGTGGCGCGCACTTCGAGCGCGCTGCCGGTATTGATGCTCCCGCAGACTACGACATCGCCGGCGCCCTTGGGCACGGGCGCGGATTCGCCGGTGAGCACGCTTTCGTCCACGTGCGAACGGCCCTCGGTGACCACGCCGTCGGCCGGCAGACGCTCGCCGGCCTTGACGCGGAAGATCGCGCCGGGATGCAGCGCGTCCACGGAGACGAAGCGGGAATGGCCATCCTGCACGATGCGCGCCTTACTGGGCATGAGGCGGTGCAGCAGGGTGAGGGCGCGGCGTGCGCGCTCCTTGGCGCCGCGCTCGATCACCTTGCCGGTGAGCACAAGCGTGACGATGGCGCAGGCCGTGTCGAAGTACACGCGGTTGTCGCCGCGAATTGCCTGCACGGCGCTGTAGCCGTAGGCCATGAGGATGCCCATGGCGAGCAGGGTTTCCATGCGGACGGTGGCGGCGCGCGCCCCGGCCCACGCGATGCGCAGCACGGGGGCGGCGCAATAGAAAACGCTGGGCGTGGCGAGGGCCATCAGCAACAGCGGGACGTAGCGGCCGGCGCCGGTGATGGGCTCGAAGTAGCTGGCGTAGACTACCAGGCTGAACATCATCACATTCATGGAGAGGAAGGCGGCGATGCCGGTGCGTAGCAGCAGGTCTTTGCGCTCGGCGTCGGCGGGCGCGCTGTCGCCGGTGTACTCCGTGGCGCGATAGCCGAGTGTGGCGATGCGATCCACAATGCTGTCGCGCGGCACGAATTGGGGACAGTAGCGGACCTTGAGGAGGTCGCTGGTGAAGGTGACCTCGGCGGCGGCAACCCCGCGTATTCCGGTAAGAGCATGCTCGATCAGCCAACCGCAGGAGGTACACCACATGCCGCCGAGTTGGAAGACCGCCTCTTTGGTTTCGGCGTCCGCGGGAATCGCGGGTTGTAGGTTTTCAGGGTTGCCGCGCGAGATCAGCCCGAGTTTGAGGCTCCGCTGGAACAACTCCGTGTCGCGAAAGTCCTGCCCCGCGGCGACGATGCCGCTCTCTACCAGAATGGCGTGAACGTTTTCACAGCCGGCACAGCAATAGAGAGCGTCGCCTGAAGCGAGCCCGCAGAGCGTACAGCTCATGACTGATGCGAGGGCGGCAGGACCAGCCAGGCATCCACTTTGATCATCTGCGGGTTCGCCTTTTTAGACTCGACATAGGTGAAGATCAGGATGCCGATGAACAGCATGGAGATCAGGATCAGGACGGGAATCAGTGGGGGGATACCTTGCTTTTTCATTTGCCCTCCGCAGGCGCCAGGAAAGTCATGGGGATGGCGCCGGATTCCTGATCCGGCACGGTATTGGTGAGGATGGTGAAGTGGCTCACCATTTCGTCGCGGCGCCCGGCCGGACGTGAGATTTCGAAATCGCCCTGCACCGATTCGCCGGGTTTGACGGCCACGGGATTCACAGGCATGGCCAGCGACGCGCCGGGCAATTGCTGTATCGAGAATACGACCGCACCGGGCTTGCCGCTGCGATTGGCGATGCGGTAGCGGAACTGATTGTAGATCCTCCCATCGGCGCCGATTCGATAAAGCGTGGCGCGTACCGGCGAGACCTGTACCAGCACGGCGCGCCGCATGGCCAGCGCCACGAAGAGGCCGGAGGCGTAAGCGAGCAGCACGAAGAGGACGACGAAGCGCTTGGCGTCGCGCAGGCCGACTCGGCGGTACCAGGGGCGTGGCGTGGGGTCGGCGAGCAGTTCGCCTTTCTCGCCCCAGGCGTAGTGAATCAGGTTGGGCTTTTTGAGGCGGGCCATGATCTCGCCGCAGGCGTCCACGCATTCGGCGCAGTGGATGCACTCGATCTGGAACGGCGATTCGCGGATGTCGATTTCCATGGGGCAGACGCGCACGCACTTCTTGCAATCGATGCAGGCGTGCTGCTCGTCGCGGTAGTGGACCAGGAGCGTATTGCCGTCGCCAAGCAGTCCCTGCAGGTAGCCATAGGGGCAGACGGTGGTGCAGAAACGCTGGCGCACGAGCGTGAAATCGAGGAAGGTGACCAGGGTGACGGCCGCGCCGGAGATACCGGCGGCGGTGTGCACGTCGAAGGAGATGAGGCGGCGGAAGAGGTCGCGCGGTTCCACGAAGTAGCAGATGAAGATGAAGGCGAGGACTACGCTGCATGCGCCCAGAACGGCGTAGAAAAGCGTGCGTGCGGCACGTTCGCGCGCCGCGGGCTTCCACTGCGGGACGGTCTTGGTGACGCGCTTGCGAAGCCACGTTTCAATGGCCATGGAGGCTTCGCTGAAGATCATCTGCGGGCAGGCGTAGCCGCAGTAGACGCGGCCGTAGAAGACGCTCGAAGCCACCACCAGGAACATGAGGAACATCAGGGCGAAGAAGATGATGGCGAATTCGTTGATCCAGAGTTCGTAGCCCGCGAAGTAGAAGCGCTCCTTCGGGATGTCGAAGCGCACCACGTTGAGGAAGGGAAGCGCAAGGAAGGCGAGGAAGCAGAGAAGATGGATGCGCTTGCGGAGTTTGTGCCAGTTAGCCATGGCACACCGGATTCATGATGCCGCGCCAGATTAGCGTGATGCCTGCCGCCACGATGCAGACGGCGGCGAGGCGGTTGCTCCAGCGCGGGAAGCGCACGAAGGACGAGGCGGCGCCCAGGGTCAGCAGTGCGAGCGCGGTACCCGCTCCGAAGGCGAGCATGGTGAGGGCGCCTTGGAGTGGCGACCCCGTATCCACGGCCTTCAGGAGCGCGGCGTAGACCAGGCCGCAAGGTAGAAAGCCCAGGCTGAGGCCCAGGGTGAATTTGTTGGGGGCCAGGAGGCGGCGGCCGATGGCTTTGGTGAAGCGCGAACTCTTTTGGATGTTGACCAGGCCGTTGTTCGGGAGGAGTCCGACCATCAGGATTCCGGCCGCGATCATTGCGACGCCGGCGAAGATTCTTACTCCCGAGGCGAGGCCCACCAGTTTGCTGATACCGCCACCGGTCGCTCCTGCGATTGCTCCCAGAAGGGCGTACGTCAGGATGCGGCCAGCGTTGTACCCCAGATGGGCTCGGAGGCGGGCTCCGGGAGCGAGCGGAAGGCTGAAAGCTAGGACGATGGGGCCGCACATCTGTACGCAGTGGAGACTGCTCACGAGACCCAGAACGAAGACGAGCGATAGTTCAAGTGGCATAGGGCTCGCTCGACGCGGGTTGGGCTTTCACCGCAGAGACGCAAAGACGCAGAGGAAAACGCAGAGAAGACCAGAGGACACCCAACAAGGTTTTCTCTGCGCTTACCTCTGCGTCTCTGCGTCTCTGCGGTGAAGCCGCAATTTCGAAGCACGAGCCCCTACCCATATTTCACCTTGGGGTTTCTTGTTTGGACGCTAACGCAGGCTCTTTGAAAATCGAAGCGCTTCATCAGGATGGCGTGTGTCGGACAGCGCGAGGCGCACATCGCGCAACGGATGCAACTCGTCTCGTCCTTCATCATGACCCCGCCTAGTTCGTCTAGCTGGTCACTAGAAAAACCGGACAGGTCTCCGAACGTCTCTACTGCACGGTCGACCCACGAAGGATCTTTGATCAGCGTGCTCAGCCCTACGAGGCGGATGAGATTTTCCGGGCAGACATCCACGCAGCCGTTGCAGGCTACGCATTTCACGGTGTCGAAGACGGTGTTGACGTTGCAGCGCAGGCAGCGCGATGCCTGGCAGCGGGCATCCTCTTCGGCGAAATCGATTTCGACAATGTCGAGCGAGCCGGCTCTCTTATCGCTTTCTAGCGCGGGCGGATTTTCGCGGCGCAACACGTTCCAGCTTTCCGCCATGGTGTACGTGGCAGGCGACCACTGCTTACGCACGGTGATTTCGGTGCGCGTGCCGCGCAGGTAGTCGTGCATGGAGCGCGCGGCGATCTGCGCACTGGCGATGGCGTCGATGAAGAGCCGCGCGCCGTGGGCGATGTCGCCGCAGGCGAAGATGTCGGGCGCGGTGGTCTGATAGGTATCGCGATTTACCTTGATGAGGCCGCGCTCGCTTTCCACGCCGTCGGCGGGATCTAGGAAGGAGAGGTCGGAGGTCTGGCCGATGGCGAAGATGATGCTGTCGGCGGCGATGTCCTCCACCTGGGCTTCGTCGAAGGTCGGGCTGAAGCGGCCATTTGCATCGAAGACCGCGCAGCAGCGTACCGTTCGCAGGCCCTTGAGCTGGCCATCTTCGATCAGCACCTCACGAGGTCCGCGCTGATTATGCAGGTGGATGCCTTCCTCGGCGCCCTCGTGGACCTCGATCTCGTCCGCCGGCATCTCCTGGCGGCTTTCGAGACACACTACGTGGACTTCTTTATCGCCGGAGAGGCGCAGCGCGGAGCGCGCCACGTCGTAGGCGACATGCTCGTCATGTGGGCGCACGGCGGAGCGCGCCACATCGTAAGCCACGTTGCCGCCGCCGATCACGATGATGCGTTTGCCGAGCGGCAGGGGAGTTCCGGCGTTGAAGGCGCGCAGGAAATCCATCCCGTCGATCACGTTTTCGTTCTCAGCGCCGGGCATTGTGAGCTTGCGCCCCTTGGGGAGTCCGATGCCGAGGAAGATGGCGGCGTAGCCTTCCTTGCGGAGGCTGCCGATGGTGAAATCCCGGCCCAGATGCATGTTGCACTTGAGCTCGACGCCCAGCGACAGGATGGCCTGAATTTCGTGGCGCACGAGTTCGCGGGGCAGGCGGAATACGGGCACTCCGGCGGTCAGCATGCCGCCCGGTTCGCCGTAGCTTTCAAATACCGTGACCTTGTAGCCGACGCGTACCAAATCGTGCGCGACGGTCAGTCCGCTGACGCCCGCGCCGACGATGGCGACGCGCTCGTAATCGCCGCGCCCGGGCGGCAGCATCTCGTCATTGTTGGCTTCGCGGTGGATCGTGTAGTCGCCGGTCTCGGGGCCGAACTTACCGGTGACGAAGCGCTTCAGCGGGCGTATGCTGACGGGCGCATCGACATCGCCGCGACGGCAGGCGGCTTCGCACGGCGCTCCACAGACGCGTCCGCAGATGGAGGCGAAGGGATTATGCGCCCGGGCGATACGGTAGGCGTCTTCGTAGCGCCCTTCGGCGATGGACGTGACGTAGCCGCAA
>JBDTPR010000309.1:0-7654 GCA_039932635.1 Candidatus Solibacter sp. | reverse complement strand
CGTCGATGCCGCCTCCATCGCGCTCCCCGGCGAAGACCCCGCCGCCTACCAGGCGCTCGTCGACGCCTATGACCAAACCTACCCGCTCCACACCGTCATGCACCGCTTCCTCATCGACAGCCTGATCCGAGCCGACTGGCATAAGCAACGCCTCCAACGCCTCGAAGCCGATCTCATCCGCAAACTGCTCGACGAAACTCCCGGCGCCACGCTCATCGACGTCATGCTCTCCGATTCGCCCGCCGCCAAACTCCTCGCCCGCATTCAGCGCCAACTCACCGCCCACGAGCGCGCCTGGTTCCGCGCCCATCGCGAAATCGTTCGCCTCGCCGCCAGCCTCGCCGCCGACCAGCAAGATGGCATCGACCGCTATCTCGGTTTCGCCGCCCCCCAACACCGCCCCGCCGGTTCCACGCCGCACGTCGAAGACCCCGAAGAACCCGAAGAATCCGAATCGCCGGAACGAACCCAATCGCCCGCGCCGGAAGCCGGCAAGCCGCCCTACTTCGTAGGCTAGAAGGCAACAGTCTTTGTGGGGCAGACTTCAGTCTGCGCACCGACTTCAGTCGGTGCACGGGCCGAAGGCCGGAGTCTTAATTCCCGCCCGCCGTAGATATTGGCTCCGCCGGCAGCGACACGCGATTCCAATCCGGAGGCTCCACGCCCATCAGGTAATGGACAAAATAATCGTCCCGGTAATGCTGACTGCCCAGCACGCCCACGCCGTGATTCTGCCCCGGGATAAACATCATGTCGAAGTGTTTATTGGCCTTCACCAAAGCGTCCACCACTTGCAGCGACGACGCCGGATCCACGTTGCTATCCATCTCACCGATGATGATCAGCGCCCGCCCCTGCAACTTACTCGCGTTGTCCACATTAGAAGACGCGGCGTACTGCGGCCCCAGCGGCCAACCCATCCACTGCTCGTTCCACCAGATCTTATCCATCCGATTGTCGTGGCACCCGCTGTTGGTCACCACCACCTTATAGAACTCCGGATGGAACAGCATGCCGCCCAGCGAACTCTGTCCGCCGGCCGAAGTCCCGAAAATCCCCACGCGGCCAATGTCGTACCACCCATACTTCGCCGCCACCGCCTTGTGCCACAGTTTGCGATCCGGGAAACCCGCGTCGCCCAGATTCTTGAACGCCACATCGTGGAACGCCTTCGACCGATTGCTGGTGCCCATGCCATCGATGTGCACCACGATGAAGCCCAGTTCCGCCAGCGCCTGGTTGCGCTGCGTCGCGCTGAACGTCTTCGGGACGAAGGAACCCTGCGGACCCGCGTAAATGTCCTCGATCACCGGGTACTTCTTCGCCGCATCGAAATTGGACGGCCGCACGATGATGCCCCAGATATCGGTCTTGCCGTCGCGCCCCTTGGCTACGAAAACCTCCGGCATCTTAATCCCCGCGGCCAGCAGCGCGCTGGCGTCGCCTTTTTCAAGCTCCATCACAGGCGTAGGCACATCGACTCGCCCCAACTGCGAGACTGGCGGCAGATCCACGCGCGACCAGGTATCCACATAGTACGCGTGGTCCGCCGAGAAGGTCAGCGTATGATTGCCATTGGCGTCAGTTAGCTTCGTCAGGCCGGTGCCGTCGAAGTTGATGCGGTAGTAGTGCGTGAAATACGGATCCTGGCCCGCGTTCATCCCGCCCGCCTGGAACCAGATCTGCCGCTTCTCATCGTCCACGCGGTCCACCATGCGCACCACCCACTCGCCTTTGGTGATCTGATTCTTCACCTTGCCGGTGACGCCGTCGTATAGGTAAAGATGCTCCCACCCGTCGCGCTCCGATGCCCAGACGATCTCCTTGCCATCGTGCAAATCGTGGCGATACCGGCGGCCGCCCGAGAGTCCTTCGGCCAAGGTGTTGTAGTAAATGAACGTCTTGCTCTGCTCGTCGATTAGTGCGCGCGCCTTGGCGGTCTGCGCGTCCACTTCGATCACGCGGTACGCCTGGTGCCCGCGCTGGTTGTACTCGAAGGTGAAGCCGCGCCCATCCTTCCACCACACCGGAGGCGTCAGATTGTAGGCGTTCGGGAACAGCGCCTGATCGATCTCCGTCTGCTGCTTCGTCGCTACGTCGAACAGGGCAGGGTAGGCCACATCCAGCGCATCGCCGGGCTTACGGTAGAAGATCGATGTGTGCTTCGGCTGGATCTGGTCGGCGGGCGAAGATTCGATGTAGTGCACCTGGCGGTCGTAGCCGGGCCGCGTATGGTACGCCACCAGTTTCTTCGAATCCGGCGACCACGCGAGCGTGCGGAAGGTGTAGTAGTTGCCCTCCGAACCATCGAAGCTCAGCGCCACGGCCTTCTGCGTGGCGCCCGCCGGACGCAGGAAGACGTTGTAGTTTTCAATCAGCGCATCCCACTTGCCGTCGAACGAAGTGCAGACCTGCGGCTCGGCCGCAGCCTGTCCTCCGCCGCGTCCGCCTCGACCCTGACCCGCGGTCGGTGTTTGAGTTCGCGGCGCGCAGCCGCTCTGTCCGCGTCCGAAGCCCGTGCCGGCCGCGCCGGCCTGGGGCGGGGGAGCCTGATACTCGAGCCCGTCCACCGGATCGCCGCCCACCGGTTCCGGATTGGCCAGCGCTTCGTCGTAGTCGAAAGGCGCGCCGCGCCCGCCCCGGCCGTTGGCCGCCGGAGCGGGAATCGGACCGCCCTTGGTGCAGGCGTAGTCGGCCAGCGTGCAAGTCCACAACACGCCGCCGCTGCCGAAGCGAATGCTGTGCTCGCTATCCACAAAGGTCAGCGGACTGGTATCCGGAGTCCCGGTGGCGGCGCCGCGGCCGGCCGCCGCGCCGCCGCGTCCGCCTGTGGGCGGAGCGAACGGCAGCGCCAGCGCCGTGTACTTGCGTCCCATCGCCGTGGAGAGCGCCGCCGCCAGTTTTTCGTGATCGAAGGCCGGCTTCTTGGTTGCCCCACCCGCATCCACCAGGACGAACTCCGTACCGCCCTTGGCCGATTTCGTGTACCAGAAATGGTCGGTCTCGCCGATCCAGTTGGGCGTGCCCGGCGTGCCGGTGACGAGGCTCGCCGCGCGCCGCGTCAGTTCCTGGCCGCGCTGGTAATCCGCCAGCGTCCCCTGAGCGGAAGCAGCGCCGTGGCATGCCAGAATAAGGCCCGTGACAGCTAGAATACGGCTGCGTATTTGTATCGGGAAGCTCATTGTTCCTCCAAATCTAATCCACCGAGTCTACCGTAACGGAATCGGAATGCAAGCGGTTTCACTGAGAATTCTGCAACCGTTTCGGGCAGCTGGTGAGTCTATTGGAGTGAGCGGAGCGCAACCAGTGTCTGCGGGGTGTCTGCGGTATGATTAGGGAGCGAGTTTGCGCCCGAGGGAGCTTCATGAAGATTCGGACTTCTGTTCAAGTGGCCATGATTGTCGGTGCCTGCACCGTCCTGGCGCCCATCTACGGCCCCAGTATCCGCGCCCGCGCGGCTACGCCGCAGGACGATCTGGATAAGAGCTTTAAAGCGGTCACGTCCGTCCTGTCGCTGCTCGAACAGAACTATGCCGACCCCGTCTCCTCGGAGAAAGCCATCTACCAGGGCGCGATTCCGGGCATGCTGCGCACGCTCGATCCCCACTCCAACTTCCTCGATCCCACCGAGTACCAGGACATGCAGCGCAAACAGCGCGCCCAGTACTGCGGTATTGGCATGCTCATCTCGATGGATGGCGCCAAAGTGATCGCCATGGAACCCTTCCCCGGTTCGCCCGCGTGGAAAGCCGATCTGCGCCGCGGCGACGTGATCAGCGCGGTAGATGGTAAGGACGTCGGCAAGAAGGATTCCGCCGGCGTCGCCGAGATGCTGCGCGGACAGTGCGGCAGCCCGGTGAAAGTGACCGTGGTGCGCGAAGGCGCGGCGGAACCCGTAACCGTCCAGGTGAATCGCGGCGGAATCGAAACCAGTCTCGTGGACGCGTTCTGGCTGAAGCCCGGAATCGCCTTCCTTAAAGTGACCAGCTTCGAAGCGCAGAATGTGGCCCGCGATGTGGAAGCCGCGCTGCTCAAACTCGACGAATCGAAGATCAAGGGCCTGATCCTGGACTTGCGTGAAAATCGCGGCGGATTGGTGACCGAAGCTGTGTCCCTGAGCGGTCGCTTCCTGCGCGATAAACAGGTAGTAGTGTCGCACCGCGGCCGAGCCGAAAAGGAACAGGTCTTCACTGCCAAGTCCAACCCGCTGGCGCAGAAGTACCCCATCGTCGTCCTCGTGAATGGCAATTCCGCTTCCGCTTCGGAGATCGTTTCCGGCGCGCTGCAAGATCATGATCGCGCCCTCATCATGGGCGAGAACACGTTTGGCAAGGGCTTGGTGCAGGCGCAGTTCCCGCTGACCGAAGGCGCGGCGCTGCTGCTCACCATCGCTCACTACTACACCCCGAGCGGCCGCCTGATTCAGCGCGATTACTCCAAGGGCTCGTTCTTCGATTACTACTACGCCCGCAAGCCGACGCAGAATGACAACGACGTAAAGAGCACCGACATCGGCCGCAAAATGTACGGCGGCGGAGGCATCACGCCCGACGAGAAGTTCGAAAATCCGAAGCCCAGCGTCTTCCAGCGCAGGATCTTCAATTCGTCGGTGATCTACCGTTTTGCCAACACCTACTTCGGCGCCGCCAAACCCTCGCTGCCGCAGAACTGGTCGCCCGACGCCGACCTGATGGCGCGCTTCAAGGACTACCTGCACACCAAAGACTTTCCCTTCACCGATGAGGATTGGAACCGCGATAAGAAGTGGTTGACCGAGCAGCTCCGCGACGAATTCTACCTGCGTGCCTTCGACAAGAAGACCTCCGACCGCGCCCAGTTCGTGGACGATCCGGAAGTGCAGAAGGCAGTCGAGAATCTGCCCAAGGCCGAGACCCTGATGTCCGAAGCCCAGAAGACCCTGGCCCGCCGCCAGTAGTGCAGTCCCTGGCCCGCGAAGTTGTCACTCAGAGCCGCGACCGTGAGGGAGCGGTGGCCAATCAGGTTTTCCCTGGCGGAATCTTGCCGCCTACTTCACTTCCGACAGCTCTTTCTGGATGCGCGCGGGTACCTTCGCGTACTCCGCGGACACCGCGCCGCGCGCCTGCAAGTCGTCGTAGATCTTCAGCGCATCATTTAGCAGCGTGCGTGCGCGATCCTGCTGCCCCAGCACCTTCGAGACCCGTCCGAGATTCTCATAAGCCTCCGACAGGCTATACAAGTACGACACTCCCATCGGATCGGCCTTGACCAGTTCGACGTCGAGCTTGCGCTGCTGTTCGAAGTGCTCCTGCGCCTCCCGAGCCTTGCCCATCTCCAGGAGCACGAAACCGACGGACGCATGGCTATTGGCCAGATTCATTTGCGCGCGCGCGTCGCGTGGGTCGAGGCTGCGTAGCTGCTCGCGAATCGGGAGCGCCTTCTGAAACGCATCCAGCGCGCCCCTCAGGTCGCCCATGGAGATCAGGATGCTGCCCAGCCGCTGCTGGGCGAACGTCCAATCCAGGCGCTTGCGAATGTCCTTCGCCCGACTCTCCGACGACAGGTTGAACAGGCGTATCGCCTCCAGCACATTGGCGCGCGCTTCTGAATAATGCTTGGTCTGCTCCTGCAGATTGGCCATGCGGTGGTATGCGTTGGCGAGGCCATAGAGGAAGGCCTCGTTGTCGGGCTGCAGGCGGTAGAGTTCCTGGAACTCGGCCAGTGCGTGGGCGCGTTGCACCTCGGAATGCTCGTAGTCGCCCAGCGCCAGATAGGCCCCTGCCATGTTCTGATAGGTAGCGGCCAGATCGCCGCGCAGGTCCACATCGCTGGGGCGCCGTCCGACCAGTTCCTTCTGTATCGACCCAGCCTCGTTGCACGATTGCAGCGACTCGCGGAATTGGCCCGTGCTCTGTTCCACGCGGCAGATCCGGTTGTACAGGCGCGCCAGGTCGCGACGCAGGCTTTCGTTGATGGAATCGCGCGCCACCAGCCCCTTCTCGATTTCCAGGGCTTTGCGATAACTCACCAGGGCCTCGGCCGAATGACCCAGGTTCGCCTGCACCGGCAGACCCAGCACGTCGCCGATGCGCTCGTAAGCCATGGCTCGCTCGCGCTGCAAGCCGTCGTCGCCGGTGGCTTCGGAAGCCAGGTTGTCCAGATACTGCTGCGCGCGTTTCACCAGGAGTTCGCGTGCCCCCGTGGAGCCGGGCAGCGGCATGATGGCGTCGTGTAGTTCGAAGAGTACGGCATTGGCGAGTCCGCGTACATCCTGGAAGCGCTTCTCGGCGCGAATGCGCTCGCGCGTGGCCACGTGCCACTGCCACGACGTAGTGAGAATTCCGCCCAGCAGCGTGACCACGAACATGGCAGCCGCGAAGACCCCTCCACGGTGGCGGTGGATGAACTTTCCGGCGCGATACCGCATCGTGTCGGGGCGCGCGGAGACCGGATGGCCCTGCAAGTGGCGGCGCAGATCGTTGCCGAACTGCTCCACGCTGCCATAGCGGCGCTCCGGTTCCTTGCGCAGCGCCATCAGTAGAATGTTGTCGATGTCGCCCGCGAGTTGGCGCTCCAGGCGGTCCGGCCGAGTGTTGCGCGCGCCGCAGATCGTTTCCGGCGTGATGCCATTTTCGCTGGCGCGGATCACCGTGCTGGGACGGCGCGGCGGACGGTTGCGTATGTGATCCCAGAGTTCTTCGATGGAGCGCGATTCCGTCGCGTAGGGCCTGTGCCCGGTCAGCAGGCGGTAAAGCAGCACGCCGAGCGAATAGACGTCGCTCGCCGTGGTGACTGTCTCGCCGTGCAACTGCTCCGGGCTGGCGTACTCCGGTGTCATCGCCTGAATGGTGGTGAGCGTCAGCGTTGGCGACTCGTCCGCGGTGGCCATGGCCTCCGGGTCGTCGAGCAGTTTGGCGATGCCGAAGTCCAGCAGTTTGACGGCGCCCTCTTCGGTCACCAGGATGTTCTGCGGTTTGAGGTCGCGGTGGATCACCAGGTTCTGATGCGCGTAGTGCACCGCGGAGCAGACCGTGAGAAAGAAGTTCAGGCGCTCGGCAACGGTGAGGCGGTGGGTGTTGCAGTATTCGTCGATCGGCGTACCCGCGATGAAGTCCATCACGAAGTACGGGCGGCCGTCACGCGTCGCGCCGCCATCCAGCAGCTTGGCGATATTGGGGTGATCCAGATGGGCGAGAATCTGGCGCTCGGTGTCGAAGCGCTTGAGCGCGAAAACGCCATACACGCCGCGGCGGATCACCTTGATGGCCACCACCTTGCGATACAGATCGTCCACCCGCACCGCCTGGTAGACCGATCCCATGCCGCCTTCGGCAATCAGCTGGACGATGCGATAGGGTCCCACGTCGGCGCCGATGCCGAGGCTATCGGGCATCGCCGCCATTTTGGGAGCGGCAGCCACGGGCGCTTCGATGAAGGTGCCGGCATCTTCATGGGAACTCAGCAGGCTCTCGACTTCGCTGCGCAGTTGCGAATTGCCATTGCACACGCCGTCCAGATACGCGGCACGCTCCGCCCGTGGAACGTCGAGGGCGTTATTCAGGACTTCTTTGACGTGCTGCCACTCTTCACGCGTCACTTAGGACAATTCTACCGGAAGTTTCATCAGAGCCGCGACCGTGAGGGAGCGCAATCGTCGGGATAAACCGGCGTGTAG
>JBDTPR010000308.1:0-7659 GCA_039932635.1 Candidatus Solibacter sp. | reverse complement strand
GTCGCGCGCTCCGGCGTACGATTGCAGAATCGCGCGCTTCACCGCGGTGTCGTTGGTGGAGGCATAGATTTCCGCCAGCACCTGGGCGTTAGCCGGTTTCCGCCGCATATCCATGTAGCCGATCGCCTTCAGTTGCAGGTCGGGATTGGCTCCGCCGCGGGCAATCTGTTCCACCAGCGCCTGCGCCTTGGGCGATTGGCTCTGCGCCAGCACGAACAGCGTGTTGCGCTTCACCTTGGGAGAGGCCGAGCCCTTGAGTTGTCCTTCGAGGAGCGGAATGGCGCGCTCCGGATCGCTTTGCATCAGGCCGTTGATCGCCATCAGCTTCAGTTCTTCGTCACTCTCTGCTTCGGGCGAGACCGACTGTCCCGATGCTTGGCGCAGTTCCAGTTCCAACGCCTTGGCATCGTCCAGCCAGCGGCTGGTGGCATAGCCCTTGCGTAAATCCGCGATCGCCGCGTTGGCTTCGTCGCGCTTGCCTAACCTGCCCAGCGCGTAGGCCTTCCAATAGAGCGCGCCGTCCATGCGCGCTCCGTTGCGCGCGACCACCGCACCGAAATATTCCACCGCCTGCTCCCATTGGCGGCTATCCAGCGCGCTCTGCCCCGACGAGTACAGACGGTCGTCGCTCATGCGCATATTCATCACTTTGAAGGGCGCGACGGCCGGCGCGGGTGGAGTCGGGGGCATCGGCTTGACCTGAGGCGCGAAGGCGAACAGATTGCGGTTGTTCATCATTGCCATGTCTTTCGCCATATCCGCGGCAGCCATCATCTGGCTATTGATTTGCGCGTTGACGTTGGCGTCGATCTCGTACCGCATATCGAGCCGCATTCGTTCCACTTGTTCGCGGGCGGCCTGGATCTGATCCTGCACATCGACCGAAAGCGCCATCGCTCTGGCCTCCTGCATGTCCAGGTCGCCGATGTACGCCATCGGCGGCAGGGGCGCTAGGGGCGCCATCGCGGGCATCGGCTCCGGAGCCGCCATCGGTGTGGGGGCAGTCATCGGGCGCGGCGCCGCTGCCGGTCTTGGCGGCATGGGCGGGGTCTGCGCGAAGGCGTATACGGCCGTCGCCAACAGACCGAATATCGGTGTCAGCGTTCGAATGTTCTTCATGTGATCTTCCTCTTAAAGTGTTTGCCGTGGCGCCGGCGCGTCCGCGCTTTCCTGGCTCCGCACATTGGAGCCGAGCACGCGGATTTTGAAAAGAATGCCATCGGCTTCCAGCCGCTGGCGCAAGTCCTCTAGCTGATTTCTGGTCATGTTGGAGGGTGCGTGCGTGATGTCTACCAGCACCCGCTCCAATTCGTCCAATACGCCGGTAATCCGCGTATCGCCGGTGCGCGCCGCCGTTTGCCGGTATAACCTGGTTTCGGTTACCAGATCGCTGGCGCGCTCCTGCTCTTCTGAAATATCCATCGAGTTCTTGGGATTGGCGTTGGCCAATTCGATCAGCACCATCTGCGACCGTTCCAGATAGTCGCCCACCGCTACCAGCAGCACTCGCTCGCCATTCTGTGACTGGATTGCCGCCATTTGCTTCGCGGGCTTCTGGCCCGGATAGAACCGCCCCGCGAGAAACGCCGTCAACATCAGCACGGCGCACGCCGCGGTTGCCGCCAACCAGCGCCAGGGAGCATCCAGGTGCCAGAACCGCCGCCGCGCCCCCAACTTGTGCTCGATACGCTGCCACACCTGTGCGCCATATTCGGCGCTCTGCTCGGGCACCGGCAACCCGTCCACCACGTTTAGTACGCGCTGCAAAGAGCTGTAAACCCCGCGGCACTCGCGGCACTCTTCCAGGTGCCGTTCGGTGGCCAGCGTGTCGACGGCGCCGGCGTTATCGTCGCATTCGCCGTAGTAGTGCAAAATCAGTTGTTCTTCAGTCAGATGATTCATTTCGCTGTACTCACCAGGGGCTCCAGAGCCCTTCTCAGCTTCTGCACCGCGCGGAAAACGCTGTGCTTGGCCGCGCCGGGCTGGCAACCCAGCACGCGGCTGACTTCTTCGATGCACATACCTTCGTAGTGCCGCAGCACGAAGGCCGTACGCTCGGAAGCGCTCAATTCGGTCATCGCCTCCGCCACCCGCTCGCGGACTTCACCGCTCAGCGCCAGCCGGTCGGGCGCCGGATCGTTCGCGGGTAGAGAGAGAATCGGATCGTCCATATCAGAATCCGCCGGTGCTATATGTTCATTGCGCCGCTTGCGCGAGCGCACCAGGTCCAGCGAGCAGTTGACCGCAATCCGGTATAGCCAGGTGCCGAAACTAGCTCGCTCATCGAACCGGCTCAGCTGTTTATAGGCGCGCAAAAAACTGTCCTGGACCACGTCTTCCGCGTCCTGCTGGTTGCCGGTCATACGAAACGCCAGCCGGAACAGAGCACGACTATGGCGCTCCACGAGCACCCGAAACGCGTCCGTATCACCTGTCCGCGCCCTGGCGACTAACCCTAAGTCGTTGCAATCCATCCGGCTGTTCTTTAGACTGCACGCCCCGGCGCCGGTTAGCAAGAAGACGTTTCAGGTAAATTTGATATGCTGTCGCACATCGAGGCACTCAGCATGAAGCGATTTCTGGTACCCGCACTGATCGTGGCCACCGCACTGGGGCAGACCCCTCCGCCAACCCCTCCCGCCGGGCGCGGCGGCGGGCGCGGAGCCCCCGCGATCCAGCCCAAACCCGAGGAACTTGCCGCCATACGCGCCAAAAGCGAGCAGATCGAAGCCGCCGTCAAGGACCTGCGCGCCCGCCGCGCCGATTCCGACCTGCTGGGCGACGTCGAAATCTATGCCAAAACGGGCCGTATCCTGTTGGAATACCCCGAGTTAATGAATAACCAGAACGCTATCGACCACTCCCTGGTGGTCCTGGATCAGGGCATCGAGCGGGCCAAGCAACTGGCTGCCGGAAACTCGCCGTGGACTACCGGGAAGAAGCAGATCCACGCGTACTACTCCGCCATCGACGGTTCGGTGCAGCCCTACGCCATCACCCTGCCTGAGAATTACGACCCGTCCAAGCCCGCGCGCCTTTACGTCTGGCTGCATGGCCGGCAGAACAACACCACCGAATCGGAGTTTATCTTCTCCCAGCAGACCTTCCGTCCCGGCAACGTCCCGGTGGCCGACCAGGGGCAGATCCAGGTTGACCTTTTCGGCCGCATCAACAGCGCGGGCTGGCACTGGGCCGGCGAGGCCGACGTTTTCGAGGGCATCGCGGCTGTAAAGAAGCGCTTTAAAATCGACGATCAGCGTGTCCTGCTGCGCGGTTTTTCGATGGGGGGCGAGGGCGCCTGGCACATCGCGCTGCACTACCCCGACCGGTTCGCGGCGGCTGAAATCGGCGCCGGGACATGGTCGCGCCGCGGCCAGACTCCAGGACTCCAACCCTATCAATACGCGGCGCTTAAGATCTGGGAAAACATGGAGGAATGGGCCCTCAATGGCTTCAACCTGCCGGTCGCGGGACACGATGGCGACGCCGATACACAGATCGCCTCGCTGCCCGGTCCGCCGGCCGGGACTCCGACTCGCGGCCAATTGGAATCTTCGCTGCGCACGCGGGCGCAATTGGAGAAGGAAGGCTTCGCCGCCGAGGGCGAGCCCGATTTCCTGCGACTCAAGGGCACGCCGAGCATCTTCCTGATCTCGCAGCAGACCGGCCACGGCACCAGCCCGCTGGTGCGTCAGCGCCTCGACGCCTTCCTCAAGGAGTGGGGCGACAAGGGGCAGACCTCGCCCGCGCGAATCAAGTTCGTGACCTACACCACGCGTTACAACCGCGACTACTGGATCTCCGTGGACGGGATGGACAAGCACTACGAGCGCGCCGACGTGGACGCGCAACGCGACTCCGCCGGTGAGCGCTATCAGATTACGACCCACAACGTTGCCCGCCTCGCGCTACGTGAAACTGCCCACGCCAAGGAGATTGCGATCGATGGGCAGATCCTGAAGGTAAAGTCGGGACCTGCCATCACGTTGCAGAAGACGGCCGGCGCCTGGAAAGTGGACAAGGAAACGCAGGCCGGGCTGCATAAGACCCACGCGCTGCAGGGCCCGATCGACGACGCGTTTCTCGATCCCTTCCTGGTGGTGCGGCCCACCGGCACGCCATGGAACGAGGTCGTCAATCGGCAGGCGCTGCGCAGTATGGCGCGCTTCGACAAGCTGTGGGGCAAATTCTTCCGCGGCCATCCTTTCGTCAAGGACGATAAGGATGTCACCGCCGCCGATATGGCGAAGTATCACGTGGTCCTGTTCGGCGACCCGGGCAGCAATCGCGTGATGGCGAAGATGCTCGCCAAGCTCCCGGTGCAATGGACGAAGGACTCGGTGACGCTCGGCGGACAGAGTTATCCCGCGAGCGAGAACTTCCCGGCGATGATTTATCCGAACCCGCTGAATGCCGCGAAGTATGTGGTCCTCAATACCGGCCTGACGATCGCCGATCGCGAGTACAACGGCGATTACGGTATGCCCCAGTGGGGCGACTACGCCATCGTCAAGGTGAAGGACGGGGCCGACGTGCCCGACCTCGTCACGGCGGGCCTGTTCGATGAAGGCTGGAAGGTGCCGGCCGCCGCGAAGCAGCGCGAGCCGCGACCGTAGGGGCGATTACTGGTAGACGCCGGGGCAAGACTGCGGCTACACTAAGCGCGCAATGCCTCGAAAATGGATCGCGGTTCGCGCGAGTGCCGGATTAGCCATCGCGGGCAGTCTTCTCACCTTTGCAATAGGGCTGCTGATGCCCATCAGCATGGCGCTCGCGCCGCCGCCCTCGGGACCGGGAGCGCCTCCCTTCCCGTTGATGGCGGTCGGCATCATTATGGCGGTGATCTTCTCCGCCTTCGCTTTATGGGGAGTCCTCACCGGGATCGCAATTTTCCGAAGACGAGGGTGGGCGCGGATTTCCATCATGCTCTTCGGTATCCTGCTCGCCATCATGGGCTTTGGCGGCAGCCTCGCCGCCATTTTCATGCCGATTCCGCAGCAGGAAGGCGTGGATCCCCGCATCATGACTGGTGTGCGCTTTGGCATGGCCGCTCTCTATCTGCTGCTGGCCGCCATCGGCATCTGGTGGCTTGTGCTTTTCAATCGGAAGATCACCAGGCAGTATTTTGAGGGTATCAATCCGCGTGAAGACTCCGGCGCGAGGCCGTTGAGCCTGTCGATCATCGGGTGGTACCTGCTGCTCTCCTCCATCCTGATGGCGGCATCGGCGGTATTCAAAATTCCGGCGTTTGTCTTCGGCGGCGTGGTCACAGGGTGGGGCGCGCTCGGCGTCTACAGCCTCTTCACCGTAGTGCAACTTTATCTGGGCACGGGCATTCTGCACCTGCAGGAGCATGCCCGCTTGGGCGGCATCGCCTACTTCGTTGTGGTCGCGATAAACAGCCTGCTCAGCATGCAGGGCCTGGACGCCAAGATGGAAGTCATGCGGCGGGAACTCCCGAAGCTCTTTCCGGGCGGGATGGCACTGCACGCGCCGCAGCCCGCCTGGGTCTTCGGCCTGATGGGAACGGCTCTGGTAATCATTCCGATCTGGTTTCTGGTGCGGCGGCGCGCCGCCTTTGCGCAATCCGCGCCGGCAGGGATGGCAGAGGGGTAGCGAGCCATGGCAAGATGATATAGCTGTTTATGCTGTATCTTCACCGCGTCCCGCCTCCGCCTTTGAACGCGTCCATCGACGCCGTCTGGTATTGCCAGAACGAGCCCGGCCCGCACTCGCTGGAGCGTGTCCTGCCCAACGGCTCGGCGCAATTGATCATCAACCTCAAAGAGGACGAGACGCGAGGCTACCACATCGAAGAAGGCGGACGGTTATGCCAGACGCGGAGTTCCGGTACCGTTCTCACCGGCGTGCATACCAGTTACCACCTAATCGATATGGCGGAGACTGAGTGTGTCATGGGCGTGATATTTCGTCCCGGCGGCCTGCCGGCGTTTTTCGGCGTCCCGGCGCACGAGTCCAGCGACCAGGATGTTTCGATGGACCTGCTCTGGGGTGCGGGGGCGGGCGAACTGCGGGAACGCCTGCTGGAAGCGCCCGGCCCCTCGGCCAAACTCGACGCACTGGAAGTCGCCTTGGCCGAATGGTGGCGGCCATGCGCGGCGCATCCGGCTGTGAGCTTCGCGCTGGCAGAAATCGGCGCCTACCCATGCGAGAGCAAAGTCGCTGCCATCACAGGGTGCGTCGGCTTGAGCGCCAAGCGTTTTATTGAACACTTCAAAGGCGCCGTGGGTGTCACGCCCAAGCAATACTGCCGCATCCGGCGTTTTCAACAGGCGCTGGCGGCAGCGCAGGCCGGGCGTTGCCTTGAATGGACGCGGATCGCGGCGGATTGCGGGTACTTCGACCAATCGCACTTCATCCACGACTTTCGACGCTTCTCAGGGCTTACGCCGACCGGCTATGATGCGCGGCGGACTCAATTCCGCAATCACGTCAAATTTCTACAATCGGATATGGAAGCCCTCGTGAGATGATGCCGCCATGGCTGACACACTCGAAACCTACCGCACCGTAACGCCCTACCTGGTCGTGGCGGATGGCGATGCTGAGATTAAGTTCATGGAAGACGCCTTTGGCGCTACTGGAAAGGTCTGCGAACGCCGCCCCGACGGCTCCCTGATGCACGCCGAGATGCGCATCGGCGATTCCGTGGTGATGATCGGACAGGCCAACGAACAGTGGAAGGCGATATCCTCCTCGCTCTACGTCTGGATCCCGAACGTGGACGAGGTCTATGCCAAAGCGCTGACCGCCGGAGCGACCTCGCAGAGTGAGCCCGAAGACAAATCCTATGGACACCGCAGCGCCGGAGTCGTGGATTCCAACGGCATCACCTGGTGGCTCGGATCCCCCGTCGCGGTTGGGTAGAGAAGCCCTGTGGGCAGGATGGTATCCTGCGGCGGGTTGTTAACCCGCCAGATGTGGCAAACCTTGCGGCGGTAACCAACCGCCGCGCAGGCTGCCAGCCTGCCCCACACTCCTTATTTGCTTTCCTTCGGCGAATATTTATTCAGCGACGTAATCAGCTTTGCGGCATCGGCAGGCATGGTGGCCCCGCTGCCCAAAATCTGCTTGCTGGTCCAACGCTGCCCGTACAGCGACTGATTCTCGTCGAGATCATTGCGCAGCGTCGCGCCATCCAGGGAGACTCCGACGAACGCGCCCTTGGAGCGCGACCAGGAAAGAATTTCGGCGTGCATGTAGGCATCGGTCTGCGCCGTCACGTTGCGGCCTACCGGACCTGCCGCCGCCGTGGCGTCGGCGCCGATCGTGAACTTGCTGGAAGAAAGCTTCTCCATCCCGCGCTTATTCATCACCAGCATCACCACATCGCTCGACGAGACGCCGATCTGGAAGCCTACACTGCCGCCTTCCACGCGCAGGGCTGCCGGCGGACCCCATCCCTCGCCGCTGGCGGCACGGCACAACGCGAAGCCGCGGCCGTACTTTCCGCCGAATCCAAGCGCCGCCTTCTTGAGGCCTGGAACCAGCACGACGCAGTGCGCCTTCCCCAGCAGATCCTGCGGGATCGACTTATCGGGCGTGTCCATGATTTCGGTGAAGAGTTCGGCGGAATCGTTCAAGCGTTCCGCTGTCTTGGATTTCGCGTCCGCCGCCACAAGTGGGGCGCACGCCAGG
>JBDTPR010000307.1:0-7667 GCA_039932635.1 Candidatus Solibacter sp. | reverse complement strand
CGCGGCATCGGCCCCTGCTACGAGGACAAGACCGCCCGCCGCGGCATCCGCGTCGCCGACCTCCTCGATACCGATTTTTTCCGCGCGCAGTACGATGCCGTCATGGAAGAAAAGGTGATCATCGCGCGCGCCCTCGGCATCGATAGCGAGCTCGATCTCCGCGCTATCCGCGATGAGTACGAAGCCTTCGCCGAGCGCATTCGCCCCATGGTGTGCGATACCTCGCTGCTCCTCAATCCCGCCATCCGCGACGGCCGTTCCGTCATGTTCGAAGGCGCCCAGGGCACCATGCTCGATATCGACCACGGCACCTATCCCTTCGTCACTTCCTCCAGCGCCAGCGCCGGTGGAGCCTGCACCGGCACCGGAGTCGCGCCCACCCGCATCAACGGAGTCCTCGGAGTTTCCAAGGCCTACATCACCCGTGTCGGCGGCGGCCCCTTCCCCACCGAAGATCTGGGCGACACCGGCGAACTGATTCGTCAGCGCGGTAAGGAATTCGGCGCCGTCACCGGACGTCCGCGCCGCTGCGGCTGGTTCGATGTCCCGCTGCTCCGCTACACCGCCACCATCAATGGCTTCGACAGCCTCGTCGTCACCAAACTCGACGTGCTCGATGCGTTCGAACAGATCCCCGTCTGCGTGGCCTACAAACTGAAAGGCACCGAAGTCTGCACCATGCCCGCCACCGTAGCCGAAATTGCGCAGCTCGAACCCGTCTACGAAAACGTTCCCGGCTGGCACTGCGACACCTTCGGCATCGATACCTACGACGCCCTGCCCGCCAAAGCGAAAGACTACATCGCATTTCTCGAAGCCCGCACAGGCGTCGAGATCGGCAGCATCTCCACTGGTCCCGAGCGCAATCAGACCATCGTCCGCAAAGGCTCCAGGTTCGCCGCCCTCATCGGAGCGTGAAACACACCGTGCCGCCGGAGAGCCGCTGAGACGCATCAGGGCCTCACCGCCGGTCAGATCGAAGCCCTGCGAGCCGGTGACAATGCCCGCCTCCTCGGTGTCGACGGCGTTCGGTGACAAAGAGCGCCGCTCCGGAGCCCGGCAACTCCGAACACGGCCGCTAGCCGTTGTATGTCATGTCCGTCAAGTCATTTCGGCCGCCACGACACTAGAAGAAAATGTCTACGGTCAAGTAATTCGAGTTCGTGAATCCCGGCGGTGTGACCGCAGTGACTCTCCCCGCGCCAGACCCCGTGAGCACGGCATTGACGCTGTCTGTACCGGCATTGATTACCACCGGCGAAGTGATCGTAGCGCCGGCGACGTTCGTGCTCAATCCAACCGATACCGGCGAGAGCCCGCCCGCGAGTTGCTGAACCTGCGAGAATGCGTTCGTGAGCGGGTCAAGTTGCGCCAGGGAGACCACTACGGTGTTCCCGAAGACCATATTGCCAGGGTTAATCCCATCCCCCAGAACAACTCCCGAGGGCGTCAACACCACCGTACCGGTATGCGTAGCAAAACCCGGGGCGCTGGCCGTGATGGTCGCGGTTCCTGATGAGGCGAAACCCTGAACATAATACGTGCCCGTGAACCCATTGGCTGGGACAGCGATGGTAATGGATGCCGAGCCCGCGACCGATGGCGAGGTCGAGAGTAACACCAGGCTGGGATTGTTGCTGGTGAACGTCACAACCGTACCGGCTGGCGCGGGAGCCCCGAGCGTGAAGACGTCCTGCACCTGCAGGAACTTCCCAAGCGAAATCGTCCCGGTCGTGCCAATACCGGGCACTCCCACACTGGCTCCAATACTGCCGAACGCTGCCGGCGCCGTAAACCCTGCTGGGACATCCACCGAAATGGTCGTGTTGCCGGAGCCCCCCGCCGCTGCCGGTTGGAATGACGTTGTCACCCCGGCCAAACCGGCCGGAATCGTCACCGGCGAGGCCGTGATCGTGCCGGCAGCCGTATTCGAACTGGTCACGGTGACACTCACCGGCGCGACCCCGGTGATTGCCGCCACCGCTTGCAACTCGACGAAATTCCTCGACGCATCCAGCCTCGCCGATTCCACCGTAAGCGTGCTCGGTCCCGAACCACTCGCCACCGAGAAGCTATTTCCCAGGCCAAAGGGCCCTGCAATCAGAATCCCCGAAGGTGCGAACGACACCGTACCGGTGCTGCTTCCAAAAACGGGGATGGTCGCCGTATATGTCGCGCTTCCGGTGCTGGCCAGCGCCTGAATGTAGAAATCCGCGCTGTGCGTCTGCCCCGCGCGGATCTTGATGATCTTGCAGGCGTTGGCCGGATCCGGAGCCGGTGGCACGCAGCCGGGAATCGGGATGGTTCCCACCCCGGCGTCCGTGGCGCTCGCGCCAAATCGCAAGCGGCTGGGGTCGCTGCTGATCAGCGTGAGTACCGTATCCACGCTCGGCGCGCCCGTCAACGCGATCTGCGCGGCCACTTCCAGACCTCGCCCCACCACGGCATTGGGTGCCACGACGCCGCCCGGCGAGACGTTCGCCGTGATGCGGTCCGCATTGCCGATCGGTGTACTGAAGCCCGTTGGTTCAGAGACCGTGACGAGCGCCGTTCCAACCCCCACCGCATTGAACGTGGTGGTGTACGCGGTATCGGCGGGGGTGAATGTCAGCGACGCGGGGCTGACCTGGCCGGCAGCCGGAACTGAGCTGGTCACGGGAACCGCGACCGAGAGTCCGCCGCGCAGGGCCTGGGTTTCCACATAGTTCAGTGAGGCATCAAGCCGGCCCGCCATGACCGTTAAGACGGTCCCAATTCCCACGTTAGTAGGAAAGCTCGGTACGCCTACAACTCCGGCCGGTCCGGCTATCACAAAGGCGGATGGCGTGAGTGTGACCGTGCCGGAGCCGCTGGTATAACCAGGAGCGCTTGCCGTGACCGTGACTGTCCCGGTGCCCGCTAAAGCCTGTGCATATGCAATCCCTGAATTCGAGCCTACCGGGAACTGCAGGATTTTGGACGTTTGGCCTGCCACCAGCAGGCTGCCGATTACCAGTTTCGAACCATCGCCGCTCGTCAGGGTTACGTTCAGTGGGCCGCTTGAGACTGGGGAAGAAAGCGAAACCTCTATCTGCGCCTGGAGATTCTTGCCAATCGTCACATTAGTGACACTCAGCGTATTACTCCCCGCCAAGGTTACCGTCAGCGTCGCAGCGGAATCGGGGATATTCAGGCCGCTCGCGTGGAGTACGGTCGTCCCCGCCGCCAGCACGGTGACCGGCACATTCACAGTTGTCGAACCAGACGTAAAGGTCGCGGTCGACTGCACCGTTGCAACAACCTGGTTGCTGGAACTGAGGCTCACCGTCAACCCGGTGACCGGCGCGGGCCCCGAGAGGGTCAGCGTAACGTTCTGTAGGCCAGTCGTATTGAATGCGGGAGCCGACGGCCAACTGACGGAAGCGTTGATTGTCACCGCCCGGCTGGCCGTGGTGTAGCCGGGAGCCGATGCGCTGATGATCGCCGAACCCACGTTGATGCCGTGCACCACTGGCTGGACGGCCGGCGTGGTTTGACCCGCTGAGATCGAGACGGTCCCAGGCGTCACGGTGACCCTCGTCGGATCCGCGCTGACCAGCGTCACAGTGGTGCCATTCGCCGGCGCGGCCACCGGCAGCGTGACTGCGAAAGGCGCCGCTCCGCCCAGCCCTGCGGTCACGCCGGAGGGCAGCCCGATCGGTCCACTGCTTGCCGCTGTGGTTGCGAAATACCCGTTGATATCCAGAATCAGGTGCGTTGCGTTGCTGGCGAATGCGGTTACCGACCCGGTGTCTGAAGCTGGTACCAGAGCGGCATTGGCGACGATGCTGCCGTCGCCGGCGTTTAGCGTCGAAACTGACGGCTGCCCGCCGGAGCCCCACAAGCTCAGGAATCCGAGTGACGCGGGCGGCACCACCGTGGCATTCAGCGAGTAGGCTCGGGCACCCGCGGGGATATTGCACGTCGATGCCGGTACCACGAATTCGCGCGCCGACGCGGCCGCCAGTTGCGGCCCGCCGAACGGTCCCGTTGCACCGCGAGTGTCCGCAATGCGGCATGGAACGGCCGTATAGAACTCCATGCCGCCGGCACCGGGCGGAGCGAAGTATCCGTTGATGTCGATAATCACATGGGTGTTATGCGTGGCGATCAGGGTGATGGCGCCGTTGGTCCCGGCGGGCACGATGGCCGCGTTCGCAGTCACGGCGCCGGTTGGAGCATTGAGAGTGGACGAACCCGGCTGCGCCACTCCGGTTGGCCAGGCGCTGAGGAAGCCCAACGTCCCCGCCGGAATCACCGTAAAGTTCATGGCGTAAGCCTGAGCGTTCGTTGGAACTCCACAAGCGCTGGAGGGCACCGGGAAGCTTCGCTGCGCTCCGGCTGCGAGCGCCGGTCCGGCAAAAGTGCCCGTGCCGATGCGAGTGTCTGTAATGCGGCAGGGAGTGATCGGGTAGAAGGCCAGGTTGCTGTTGTCTGCCGCCACGAAATACCCGTTGATGTCCACGATTGCATGCGTGTTATTACTGGCGAACAGGGTGATCGCGCCTCCCGTACCCGCGGGTACGATGGCGGCGTTGGCTTTGACTCGTCCATCCCCTGAATTCAGCGTCGAGACCACCGGCTGTGCCTGCCCGGTCGGCCACACCGAAAGGAATCCCAGCGGGCCGAGTGGCACCACAGTCAGATTCAGCGAGTACGCCTGTGCATTGGCCGGAATGCCGCAGATTCCGAGTATCCCGAAATCGCGCGGCGTCGAGGCTGCCAGGCTGGGACCGCCGTAAGGTCCGGCAGCGCCGCGTGTGTCGGCAATCCGGCAGGGTGTCACGGGGACGAAATGCAGCGCGCTTCCAGCCGCGGCGGGAGCGGCCAATCGGGTAACCGCCATTGCCAGGTCCATCCCGACACCGATGGGTTGCGTAACGCGGTTTATAGAGGGCCCCGCGCCCTCCCGTCTGGAGGGAACACGGGAGGAAATCTGAGGCCCGCCCGGCGAAACAATCGTGATGCCCACGGAGCGCAGAATCTTTGTCCCACCCGTGCCCGGCGGCGGCTCGATTTCCACATCCACCCTGAAGTCGCCATCCTCCAACGGCGTGCCGCTAATCACGCCCGTGTTGGAGTCTAAAACCAGGCCAGCGGGCAAGGGGCTCAAGTTCTTCCAGCGGTACGCCGGAAAGCCGCCGGACGGACGCAGGTAGAAGGTGTATGGATGACCGAGCCGACCGCTTGGCGGGTCGTCCACTGTCATGGTCCCGACATTGATGGTGAAGGGTTGCTCTATCGTGACTCCTCTGCCGTCCGTCAAAACCACGTCAAAGGTAAAGCTTCCCGCCTGGCTGGGTGTCCCCGCCATTTCCGCGTCAATGGGACTTGTTCCTGGGCTGGTTTGAACCGTTCGCAATCTTAATCCCGGCGGCAGGAGACCGTTGATTGACCAGGTGTATGGCTGCGTTCCGCCGGCGGCGCTGAAGCCGTACGAATTCGGTTCGCCGAGAGCCATGTGCTGCGCCGGATTCGGGTAACTCAGTCTCAGCGGGTGAGCTGAGGTTCCAATCACGTTCAATGCGAACTTCCCGGTGTAGCTTCCGCCCGACTGGTCGGTAACCGTCAGGTTGAAGCGGTGCGGGTTGCTGCTTCTCGACACCTTGCCGGACAGGAACCCATCGGAAGTCAGAGTCAAGCCCGGAGGTAGATCGCTTCCGGAAAAACGGTAGGGCGCCCTGCCCCCGGCCGCGATCAAACTAACACTGAAGAACGAGCCCCGCTTGACGTTGCCGAG
Organism: Candidatus Solibacter sp.; assembly: GCA_039932635.1. GTDB lineage: Bacteria > Acidobacteriota > Terriglobia > Bryobacterales > Bryobacteraceae > Solibacter. The sequence goes on along the minus strand of JBDTPR010000307.1, from coordinate 1,909 downwards.
TGCTCCGCCGGTCGCGAAACCCACGGAATAGACATTCAGCGTGAAGTGTTTCCCGTTAGTGGTGCCGTTCGAATCGGTCGCTGTGATGTCGAGATCGTAGACACCCGGAGTGGTCGGCGTGCCGCTGATCTCCCCGCTAGTGGCGTTCAAAGAGAGGCCTGCCGGGAGTGGCTTGCTGTCCCGTGCTAATGCCCAACTGACGCTCCCGTTCGAGTTTCCAGGAGTTAAGGTAAAGCTATAGCCGGCATTCACAAAGCTGTCCGGCAATTGTGGGGTATCGAGAGTCGTCAGTGGCAGGATTGTGAGCGTGCAGTCGAGTGAAGAGTTATGGCCGGCCGCGTCCGTGACGGTCAGGCTAAAGCTCGCGCCGGGGTCGAATTGCGGCCAGGTCGCGACCCCCACGATGCCGGCGGAGGCGTTAGCCGGCCACCAGGCAGGCAGGGGGTTCGGCAAGTCGTTGCGAAGATAGAGACCCGCCGGCAAAGCACCACTTGTTACCGACCAGGTGTACGGCGGCACACCGCCGGTGGCCGTAAGGGGGAGGTTATAAGGGCCTACCGACGAGGCTCCCAACTTGGGGCCAATCGTAATGGCTGGCTGGGCGGACAGCGCCGCTGCACATCCTGCCGCAAGACATATCCTGAAAACCAATGACGGAATGCGCTTTTGACCAGGCATAAGTGTGCCTCACTCCAGCAATCCACTAAGACTGAAAATGATCGAGAACAGCCAAATGATTCTACAGTCAACATCTGGCAAGTCTTGGTGTCAAAAGGCACTTCCCTGAACTATAGCGTATGGGTAATCACCTTATATGTGTCGAAAGGGACGTTTAATTACTATGCCGATATCTCAATATTCGACCCTCGTCAGCACCCGTGGGTAAACGCAACGCGACCAAGGGAGGATCTATTGCTCAAAACGTCGGCGCGGCACCACCGGACGCGCCGAAACCCGAGATGGCGCGTTGCGTCCACGCCTGGCATGATGTTGAATGGGTTTTATGGCTCGCTGTTTCTTTCGAGCGCGGATTGGATTGCCGGAACTGAATCAACGCCCAGGAAGGGGACCGACAATCATGCTTGGGTGGCCCGCGCGGCTAGGTTTCGCTTGGCGCCGTTGGTACATCCCAAGGATGCCGTGGGCGGCTTGCGAGATAGCTGCCGCGCGGTAGGTCGCGTTGCGATTCGGTCTGAGCAGGAATTTCAATGACGCCGGAACATACGATTTACGGGCTCTGGTTCTCGTGGTTGGTGTCGTGGACCGTCGCGATGCTTTGGACCAACCGCACTGAAAAGAGGGACGCCATAGGGGCCGAGCTTCTCTTTCGCGTTCTGTTTTACGTCGGCCTGATCCTGCTGTTTGTGTTTCCCCCGAGACCCCACCACTACGCGCAAATGCAGCTTTGGCACTTTGGCGATGCGATGAACTGGATATTGGTCGCGCCGGCGGCTGCCGGGCTTTTGTTCACCTGGTGGGCGCGCATTCACCTCGGACGTCTTTGGTCAGACTGTGTGGTGAAGAAAGCCGGTCACCATGTCGTCGACACAGGGCCTTATAGGCTCGTGCGCCATCCGATCTATTCGGGCCTCATCTTCGCCGCGCTCGCAACCGCGATCCAGAAAGGAACACCATTCGCGTTGCTTGGCGTCGCCCTCGTAACTCTGGCATTTTGCACAAAGGCGCGACGAGAGGAACGCTTCCTACGCGCAGAACTAGGCGAAATCACCTATGGCGCCTATGCACGCAAGACCGCAATGCTGCTGCCATTCGTACGAATCGGAGGCTAACATGCCACGACACTCAATTACTGATTCCAGAATTCCCTCCTGAACGGGAGTTGTGGTCAACTTGACGGGCGCGTTGCTGACATGTGCTCGGCACAGCGATAGACCCTCCCTGACGGCGT
>JBDTPR010000306.1:0-7681 GCA_039932635.1 Candidatus Solibacter sp. | reverse complement strand
GATTTCGCCATTAAGCACGCGAGTCGCGCGTTCGCGGTCGAACTCTTTCTCCCAGATCGCCACCACCACGGTGGCCACGCCATTGCCCACCAGATTCGTCAGGGCGCGCATCTCCGACATGAAGCGATCCACGCCCAGCAGCAGCGTGATCCCGGCCACCGGCACCGTACCCAACGCGGAGAGAGTTGCGGCGAGTGTGATGAAGCCGCCGCCCGTGACCGCAGCCGCGCCCTTCGACGTCAGCATCAGGACCATCAATAAAGTGAACTCCTGACTGCCCGTCAGCGTCGTATTCGTCGCCTGCGCCACGAATAGCGCCGCGATTGTCAGATAGATTGCCGTGCCATCGAGATTGAAGGAGTAGCCTGAGGGGACCACCAGGCCCACCACCGATTTCGAGCAGCCCAAGCGCTCCAGCTTCACGATCATGCGCGGCAGCGCCACTTCCGAGGACGACGTGCCCAATACCAACAGCAACTCTTCCTTCAAATACTTGATCAGTTTCCACAGGCTGAAACCGTGCACGCGCGCAATCAGCCCCAGCACGACGAAGACGAACAACCCGCTCGTCAAGTACACACAGAGCAGCAACTTTCCCAACGGCAGCAGCGTCTTCAGGCCGTACTTCCCGATGGTGAAAGCCATCGCGCCGAACGCGCCCAAGGGTGCGGCCTTCATAATCAGCGCGATCACTTCGAAGGTGAGATGCGTCAGCGAATCGGCCGCTTCCACGATTGCCTGGCGCTGCTGGTACGCCGCGAGGGCGATGCCGAACAGGATCGCGATCAGCAGCACCTGTAGAATCTCGCCATTGGCGAACGCGCCGACCAGCGTGTCCGGAATGATGTGCAGGATGAAATCCACGGTGTGCAGTTGCTTGCCCTGCGACGTGTATTGCTGCACCGCCTTGGCATCCAGCGTGGACGCGTTGGCGTTGATGCCCGCGCCGGGCTGCACAACCTTCACCACCACGAAACCCACCAGCAGCGCGACCGTCGTCACCACTTCGAAATAGCGCAGCGCCTTAAGTCCGACGCGGCCCAGCTTGCTCATATCGCCGATGCGCGCGATCCCCGTCACTACCGTGAGGAAGATGACCGGCGCGATCATCATGCGGATCAGCTTGATGAAACCATCGCCGAACGGTTTCATGGCTTCGCCGGCGGAAGGGTAAAACGACCCGAGCAGGATTCCCGCGGCGATGCCGGCGATCACTCGGAAGTAGAGTGTCTGGTAAAACCGCGGGCGCGCGGTCACTGCTATACCGCCGCCGCGCGCGCCACTTGAGCCGCCTCGGGCAGGCTCTCGATTTTCCAACAGAGATCCATCAGCCGCCGGCTGCGATCCGCCGGTAGAATGCCGTCCGTAAGTCCGTGGAACTTAGCCTCGAGTTGCGCGTTGGTCATCGGGTTCCTGGTGCTGCCGGCGCAGTGTTCAATGAATTTTTCCAGGCGGCGCTGGTCTTTCATGATTATAGTGATGCGCACCTGGTCTTCGGCAATCGCCTTGTCTAGCACGGCGCTCACGCGTTCGCGCAGCGCCACTGTGGCCGGATTGCGCACCGCCCGGTCGCTGAATTGCTGTTCGCCCACTTTCCCTTCGACAATTGCCGCGGCCACCGCGTGATACACGCTGAACTTGCCTTCCAGGCCGGTCTGCGGCGTCTTCTTCCCGGTCAACTCCAGCACCAGAGGATGCACGCGGAGTTCGATGCGCGCGATCTCCTCCGCCTTCAAGGCGTACTGCTCCCGCATCTGCAGGCAGCCGTCGATGGCCGGATGAATCACCACGCCGCACGGAAACGGCTTGTAGGTATTCTCAGAAATCTCGTAGTGCGCGCCCAGGTTGTCGGTGATCGCGTGGTAGTTGCGCGTGGTGCTCAGGACGTTGGCCCAGCCGCGCGCGGCCTCCAGCGCCGCATTGGAACTGGTGAAATTCTGCGCCGCGAGCAGCGCCGCGGTGAAGCCATTCTGGGCGGCGCGCCCCGGGTGAAAACTCTTCGTCATGCTGCCGAACATCTCGCGCAGTCCCACTGGCTGCGTGGCAGCGATGCCCAGCGCCCACACCATCTGCTGCTCGCTCAAGCCCATCAGTTTTCCGGCCGCTGCCGCCGCGCCGAAGGGTCCGACCGTGCCGGTGATGTGCCAGCCCACGTCGTAATGCGCCGGATACACGGCGTTGCCGATGCGGCACTCCACCTCCGCGCCGAGCACCAGCGCATGCAGCAATTCCGAGCCTGTCGCGCCCTTGTATTCGGACCACGCGAGGATTGCCGGCAGCACCGGGCCTGCCGGATGGATCACCGTGCGCAGGTGCGTATCGTCAAAATCGAAGACGTGCGAGCTGAGGCCATTCATCAGTGCGGCAGACACCGCGTCCATGCGTTCGTGACGCCCCAGAATGGTCGCCTGCGCGGGTCCCGAGAAGGGAGCCAGCGCGCGAATCGCGGCGTCCACGCCTTCATGGCGCGAACCGCCGACGGCGCACGCCACCCAATTGAGCAGTGTGCGCGTGGCCTCTTTGCGCACCGCTTCGGGAATGGCTTCCTTCCGGGAACCAACGACAAATCGCGCGAGCAACCTCGTGACATCCTTCGCGGCCGCCGGGTCCGCCTTCTCCTGTGGTGTAGGCGCGGCGACAGCCGTGGCGGCCATCGCGGTAGTACCCAGGAATCTGCGGCGATTGATCCGGCTCATCGTGCTAGCGGTCGGTAGCGTCATCGCCGGTGGCGGCGGCGGCGGGCGCGGCATCGACGCGGGTGCGCAAGCGCGCCAGCGTTGCGCCTTCGAATTCGAAACGCTCGGTCAGCAAATCGGCGGTGCTGAAGCAACTGCGCGCCACGCCGCTGCGCGCATGTTCCGCGGTGCGCAGCAGCACGTGGTACAACTCGTGCGCCACTACCCGCGCCATCGCGCGGCCGTAGAGGAAATCGCGGCGTGCGCCCGCATCCTGCGACAGGGGAACCGACACACTACGCGTAAGAGCGGTGCAATTGAGCGAGCTAAAGGGCATTACCTGACCGTCGGTAATCGATGTGGTGGCGAGGCTCGTGTTGGCGCCCAGTGGCCGTTCCGCCGCACCGTAGCCCGCCGCCAGTCCGCACGTGCCATTCAGTTCGAGGACCGCCAGCATCGAGGGGTCGCGTTCTTCGCTGCGAGGTGCATCGAGGCTACGCCACTCCACGCGATATCCAGCCTGTGACATGAGGGAGCCGACTTCGCGCTTCATTTCCGCCAGTGGCGCTGCCGGTTGGCTGCCGCCGGTGCGCAGATACACTACCAGCGCGGCATCCGTAGCGCCGGCCGACTGGGCCGAACACACGGGCAGAACTCCGAGGACGAGGCAAAACGTTGCCAGTAGACGCGCAGACACGGCGCAAACCCACTAGCATTATATACTGTCCCAACGCTCCCTTACGGTCGCGGCTCTGATCGAAGTCGAACGGTCTCTACAGTCCCTTTAAATCAATCCTCCATACATTCTGCTCGCGCAAATTCGAAAGCCATACAGACCCATGTCCCACGCGCACCGAATCGCCGCCCGCTCCGACCCATTGCGCCACCACCTGATTGGTGGCCGGATCGATCTTAGTCAACGGAATCTGGAACACCGTGGCCCACACGTGGCCTTCGCCGAACGCCAGTTCGCCGCCGGTGCCGGGGATCCCCAACTCGATTGTGGCCGCGACTTTGCGCGACTTCATATCGACCCGCGAGACCGTGCCGTCGCCCTGATTCAACGTCCAAACGGCGCCCGCGCCCATCGTGATAAACCGCGGACTCGGTCCCACCGCGATGGTGTCCGTTACTGCGTTGGTCTTCGCGTCCACGCGCGTCACCACGCTCTTTTCGGGACTGCTCACCCAGATCGCGCCGTCGCCGTACACGCAGGCGACGGACCCGGGCGCGACCGCGATTTCCGCCGCGACCTTATTCGTCGCCGGGTCGATGCGCGACAGCGTACCCTTGATGTCGGTCACCATCCACACCGCTTCGGGCGATGCCACCAGACCGCCCTCGCTGTTCGCGGGGCCGACCGGAATGGTCGCCACCACCTGATTCGTCTTCACGTCGATGCGGGCGAGCCCGGGCTTCGCGCCGTTCTCCGTGCCCGGCCGATCGCCGCACACCGGAGCCCACACGCTGCCGAATCCCGCCGCCAGCCCGGAGCACGGACGCTTGCCGACTTCGACGCCGGCCACCACCTGATTGGTCTTCGTGTCCAACCGGTGGACCGTGTTCTTCGGGCCGTTGGAAACCCACACCGCATCATCGGTCATCACCTGCCAGTCGGGCGTGCCGGGCAGCGAAAACACGGAGGCCGGCGTGATCGCCGTCATTTCCTTTTTCACACCCGGCGTGCTGACGCCGGTGCGTGGCGGACGCTTGGGCCGCTCCTTCTTCTCCGCGGACGGCGGTGTCGCGGGGTCCTGTCCGAACACCAGCAGAAGCGGCATGCAGGCGCCGAAGCTCACTGTTCCGATGGTGCGTAGAATTCGTTTCGTCATCCTCGATCTCCTCCGCCTACTCCGCCAGTGTCGCGGCTATCCGCCGCGTGTCCAGGCGCACCACTTTGCTTGCGGCCGGATTGGCCAGCCAGATGGTGTTCTGCGTGGTCAGCAGGTAGCCGCCGCCCTCGCCATAAAACTGCTGCATTACCTTCTCACCCTGCGGATCGATTCGCGTGATCGGGAAGCCCGTCATGCTGACCCACAACGACCCCTCGCCGAACGCCATCGCGCCGCCCGTAGCGGGTGCGCCGAGTTCGATCGTCTTGGTCACTTTGTTCGTCTTCGGGTCGATACGGTCCACCTTGCCGTCCTTGCTGCACAACACCCACACCGAGCTTTCACCGAACGACAGTGCCGTCGGCCCCGCCGAAACTTCAATCGACTTATCCACCAGATTGGTCTGGGGATCGATGCGCAGGACCCGGTCCTCCGCGGGACAGGTCAGCCACAGCGCCGTCTCACCGAACGCCAGCGTATTGCAGTCGGGGTAGACGCGGAACTCCGCCACCACTTCGTTCTGCACCGGATCGATGCGCGAAAGCGTGCCATGCGCATCGGTGAACATCCACACGCTATCCGCGGTCGCGGCGATGCCGGACCGCGCATTGCCTGCGCCCGTGGTCAATGTCTTGGTGACTTTGAAGGTGCGTGGATCGAGCCGCGCCAGGGTGCCGTCGCCGCAGTTCGCCACCCAAAGGCTATTGAACGCGTTGACCACTCCGCCGCAAGGTTGCTTCAGTCCGCCGATCGCTTCGCCAAGCTTGCTCTCTTTGGCTTTGGGATCCACACGCGCGAAACCATCCTTCGCCGGGATGAGGAGTGAATCGGCCACCGCCATCCAGGCGGTCGGCGCGGGCGCTTCCAGTTCCGCCTCACTTTTCAACTCCGAATAAGGAATGCGCACACCCGGAGTTTTGATTCCCGCGCTGGGCAGCGCGGCGCGCTTAACGTCTTTCTTGTCTGCCGCGAATCCGCAACTTACTGCGATCGCAAGCAGCACATAAGTGCAGGTAGGTACACGCATGGCAAGGATCCCCTCGGTAAATGGACTTAGTACATGACAAGCCAACGTGGGAAACGATTCCGCTAGACGGGACGGAATTGAGGCGGCGGGGCCTCGGAAGGATTTACCGAGTATACCCCGAACCAACGCCCAAGGTAAACGATTTTCTTGACTTCACCCATCCGCAAGTGCTACAACTTGCTTCATCGGTTCCATCGGTCTCTGTGCACTCTGACCGGCGTTTTGCCCCTGTCTGGCTGGGTCCCCTCGTCTGGAAATCCCGATCCCCTGTTGCGTCGTTTCGTTCCGGGTCTTTCTAGCAGATTCACGGTTCAACGCCATTATGCCAAGCACAGACTCTCGCTTTGCCGGACGTCTACTCGTCCTTTCCACCCTGCTCGCCGGGACTCTGCCGGCGCAAAATTCCCCCGCTGCGTCCGCCGACTTTTTCGAAACCAAAGTTCGGCCCGTGCTCGCCAACAACTGCTTTAACTGCCACGGCAGTTCGCAGTTGGGTGGCCTGCGCATGGATAGCCGTGAAGGCATTCTGAAGGGCGGAAAATCCGGCCCGGCAATCACGCCAGGCGACCCCGATAAGAGCCTGCTGGTCACTGCCATCCGCCAGACCGGCTCGACTCTGAAAATGCCGCAGGGCGGCAAGCTGAAGGATCCCGAAATCGAAGACATCGTCGCGTGGGTAAAAGGTGGCGCCGTATGGCCGGCCGCCGCCGCGACCAATCTCTCCAAAGGCGATGGCAAGTACGTGATTGCGCCGGAGCGCCGTAGCTTCTGGTCGCTGCAACCGCTCAAAGAGCCCAAGCCGCCTGTGGTCAAAGATCCGCGTTGGGCGAAGTCCGACATCGACAAGTTCGTGCTCGCGCGCCTGGAGCAGCAGGGCCTCAAGCCCGTCAAGTCAGCCAGCAAGCACGATTTGCTCCGCCGCGCCACATTCGATCTCACCGGCCTGCCTCCGACACCGGAAGAAGTCGCCGCGTTCGAAAAAGATCCTTCGTCCGATGCCTTCGCGAAGGTGATCGACCGCCTGCTCGCGTCGCCGCATTACGGTGAGCGCTGGGGCCGCGTGTGGCTGGACGTCGCCCGCTACGGGGAAGACGATTATCGTAGCTTAAACCCGAACCCCCGAGGCTACCGCCCGTATCCTAACGCCTTTGTCTACCGTGACTGGGTAATCCAATCCTTCAACGACGACTTACCCTACGACCAGTTCGTCAAAGCGCAGCTTGCCGGCGACTTACTCGATTCCAAGACCCGATACAAGACCCTGCCGGCCACCGGCTTCCTGGGCCTCGGCCCCTGGTATTACGACAACGGTTCGGTGGAAGTAACTCGCGCCGATGAGCGCCACGACCGTGTAGACGTTGTCACCCGCGGCTTCCTCGGGCTCACCGTCGCCTGCGCCCGCTGCCACGACCACAAGTACGATCCGATTCCGCAGACCGACTACTACTCGCTGGCCAGCGTCTTTCTGAACACCGCCTACCACGAGTATCCGCGCGTCCCGAAGACGGTGGTGGATTCGTACACCAAGGTCGAAGAAGAGATCGAGAAGAAGCAGAAATTGCTGCAAGCCATGCAGGGCAACCTTGGCACGCAGATGGCGGAGTCGCTGGCCTTCAAGACCTCCGCGTACCTGCAAGGCGTCTACGACGTGGTTGCCCTCAAGCGCGACGCGGAGACTGTCGTGGAGAGCCGCAAGCTCGATTACGAACTGCTCGACCGGTGGATCAAGTACATGGAGAAGCCCACCGACAAGTACAAGAATAAAGAGCCCTGGCAGGCCATGATGAAGCGTACGCTGGCAGCCAATGCTGCCGCGGCCGGCGGCAACGGACGTGGCGGACGCGGCGGCGGTATGGGCGCCGCGCCGGCGACTCCTCCCGCAACTCCGGTGACCCCAGCGACTGCGCCGGCGACCAAGGCCGCGCCCGAGACCGCGCCCGGCACAGCGGCGATGCCCGAAAAGGAAGCCGCGAAGGAACCCGCGCCCGCACCTAAGGTCGCTGCCGCAACACCCGCACCGACTGGTGCTGGCGCCGGTGGTGGTGCTGGTGCTGGCGGCGCCGGTGGCGGAGGCGGTGGTTTCGGTGGCGGTGGAGGCGGTGGACGCCGCGGCGGTGGCGGTGGCGGCGGCGGCAACGCCGAAGTCA
>JBDTPR010000305.1:0-7695 GCA_039932635.1 Candidatus Solibacter sp. | reverse complement strand
TCTCCGCGGCAGCCCTCAGTAAGAGGATCGTTCCCGGCCGTCTTTGGGATGCGCTGCCCGTCCTTGTCATCCTCGCCGGGTGGGCGGTAATCGGCATCAGGCGCCGCCTCGCACAGGCGGCTGAAGTACAGCACGAGATCGACGAAATCAGCGACCTGAAGTCGATCGAGGAATAGCATCACACGAAGCTGGCAATACAGAAAGGAACCTACATTATGAAAACGTTGCTTGAAGTGTGCGTCATTGGATCAATCATGATCTCCGCAGTGAGCGCTCAGGATTCCCCGGCGCCGATGCTACGGAAAGGCGTTTCCGTTCAGATGGCCACCGCGGGTCATGCCGTGGAGATGCGCGCGGCCGACCAGCCGGATGCCACGGTGGTCGCCATAACCGCGGAAGGGAAAGTGTATTCCGGCATCGAACCCACCCAGGCCGCTGCGCTGAGCAACCTGAAAGCCGGGACCGTGTATGTGAAGGCCGATTCGCGAGTGCCTTTCCAGACGGTACTCGCGGTCCTGGACGCTTTGCGAGGCAAGTCGGTGGTACTGCTTACGACCTCTCCCGCCGCCGCGGAGAAGACGAAACCGCTCTCGCCCTACGGCATCAAGGTTGCGGTATCGCGCTGAGACACGCTACTAGAGTTGGACGAGTGCCCCTTGCCCACCCTCGCCGACGCTTACGAGATCAGCACGCGGTAGTACACAGTTACACTACGCCGTGCGCCTGTACCCGGTACGGGGCATACGCTGTGCGGGTCGGAATCGAACCGACTAATGCTGCCCTCGCACTACCAGGTCGGCATTTCCCCGCCGGAGGGTCGTGCTCGCCTCTCGCTTACGTTCGACTACCTGCTCGTCCTAGTCCAACAACGTGGTCAACCAATCGGCTTCCTGTATGCGCGTGTCCAACTCTCGATACTCCCTGGCAAGGTCATCAGCCTTCCGCTGTGTAGCCGCGACGCTCACCGTGCTGATGAACTTGACTTCAGAACGTGTAGTGCGGCTTTGCGACGTCGAGGCAGCGTTCGCCAGTTCCCGGTAGGCGTTGTATCGAATTTTCAAAACATCCCGTTCTGCCAGAGAGTCCGCCAGCGTTCCCCCGCCGAACGTTGACGTCGCGTTCGTCCTATTGATCCGTTGGATCAGGACCGTGAGTTCGCGCGCCGATTTCTCCAGCTCGGCTAGAAGCTCGGCAGGATCCTCCTCCGGTGTGTCGCCTTCCTGAATCCGCGCGTTCTTGATCAGCCGCTGCTTCAATTGCTCCAGCCGCTTCTGGAGATCCGCGCGTCGAGCTAGTGCCTCCGCTATTTTCATCCGATCCCTTCCACGCAATAGTCTATCAACGAGCCAGCCGAGCCGGTCGCGAAGTGTCGCAGGTTCCACCTGGTTGGTCTGTCGCTCGGCGTTTATCGATGACGGTTATTAAGCGTTCCTTACGAGTGGCTCCTGGATAACGCAAGATCAGGAAGTTGGCCCGATTCGGGGCCGCAGCTCCAATGTCCAGTTAGCCGACCACCCACTCCGGATCGGCAAACCCTACGCGTTGCTCAGGAGTTTGATGCAGATCGCTCCGCAACCGCGAAGTCGCCCGCGATCAACCGCCGGTAAGTTTCAAATGCAAGCTTGGGAGTGTAGTCGGATCGCATGAGGCCGAAATTATAGAAAATGTCTGCAGCGTGTGCCGGCTTGAAGCTTTCCGAGTCTCGCAAGGAGAAAGCCGTGTATCTGTGAAGGTTCAGCCGTTCGCGAGCCTCCATCAATGTCTGGACGACTTCCTCGAACACCTGGGCCTGACGGTGTTCAGAACGATTGGGTCCAGTAGGCCAACCGTGCTCCGCGATGTGAATCGGCACCGACTCCGGAATCGTCGCCGCCGGGAGCCATATTGACCGCATGGTCTCAAGAACACCCAGGGCTGCGGATCTTACGTCGGCAACTGGCCGGAAAGTATCGGGGAAAAAATCGAGGCCAACGTAGTCCAGTGCCGTCACGAAGTTCGTGCCGCCGAGATTTCCAATTGTTGTCCAGAACTCAGAAGCCGTCCCGAAGGTCGGCGTACTGTTGAATCCAACACGCAATTCCTGAAGACCCAGACTCTGCGCCTCCTGTTTGGCAGTTTGCACGCCTTCAACCAGCGCTTCGAGTACGCGCGGCCATGGGCCAGCGAAGGGCTCGATGCGGTCTCCATCCGGCGAATCGCCAACGAACTCGGATCAGGGGCGATGTCACTGTACCGCCACGTTTCCAGCAAAGATCAAATCCTGGACCTTCTCCTTGACGCGGCGTATGGAGAAATTGCCGTGCCGCCGGCAGTCTCAGGCGATTGGAGGAACGACCTTCGAAACATGGCCAGGCAGACCCGACGGATCCTCAAGCGACATTGGTGGTTGGGGCCGCTGCTGACAAGCCGTCCGCCATTTGGCTCCCACTACCTTCGTTGGTTCGAATTCTTGCTAGCGGCGGCCGGTTGTGCCGGTGCTGCCTTGGACATGCAGAGCAAGGTCAGAATGGTCGGAACCCTGTTCGCTTTCGTGAATGGCGCGGTTGGGTACGAACTTGGAGAAGAGTCGACAAATCGGAAACACAACCTGACGCCGGAGCGCAAACGCGAGATTGCGGCACCAATTCTCGCTCCCCTCCTCGCTACCGGGCGCTATCCAAACCTGGCCCAGTTTGCGGCGCAGGGAACAGGCGAGATGTCAGATGAGGATTTTGACTTTCGTTTGGAATGCGTCCTCGCCGGGTTGGGCGTGCGCGTGGCCCAAGACGGCCGTGCCTGATCTGCTTGGAACTCCGTGCGCAAATCGCCGGGAGTCGTGCCGACCATCGGACTTTGCTTGCGCCTTGCGAGTAGATGTGGGCACGATAAGTCTCGTTGCGTTCACTAATCGTCGATGGATGACGCCGGCAGCATCATTTAGGAATGCATGCCAGGCTCCGAGTAAAGCTATCTCCCCTTGTCGAGTGTCATCTCGAATGTCTTGCGCCACTCTTTGCCGTCTCTTGAGAATTCGCCCACCTCATGCCATTGACCCGCTGCGTTCAGGCGGAGTGTATAGCGCGTCTGTCCCTGGGGCAATTCCAGGCTCCACTGAAACACGCCCGCCTGCGGCAGCCGGCAGGGCGCATCCACAAAGTGGCCCTGCAAATCATAAGACCGGAAATGGCAGGTTTTCAGGTCTGCTTCCACCGCTATGGTCGCCAGCGCGTGATGCACAAGTTCTCCAGAGGCCTTGCGTCCGACGCCTTCAATTTCGAGCACCAGGCCCCCAAGTTTGTATTCAACCCGTTCGGTCTGGACGAACTCCTCCCGTTTACCTGGGCCCATCATCAGCCAGCCGTCTCCCTTCCACATGCCCTCAAGGAACGCGACCTTTTTCATCTCCGCTACTTGTGCGTCTGGATGGGACTGCGGTTGCGCACAAAGGGAGAGCGCGGCAATGACGAAAAGAAGAAAGCGATACATGAGGGAAGTATAGCCATCGCAAAAGGCGAAGTCTTGAATAATTCGGACGGGCTCACCACGCATTTATGTGACGAATTCGCTTCAGCCGTTCCGCTACCGAGACGGGCGGTCCACCGAAGACTGTGACGAACTCCCGCGTCAGGTGCGATTGATCCGCATATCCGCCCCCCGCTGCGACCTCCGTCAGGCGTTCGTGGGGATCCGAGAGCATCTGTACCAGGGCGGCGCGCGCCCGCCGCACGCGCGCGAACTCCTTCGGCAGAAGCCCGATCGCGGCGTGGAATCGCCGGCGGAACTGGCGCTCACTCAACTGCGCGTCCGCCGCCAGCTTCGCGATGGGAGTCGAACCGCTGGACTCCACCAGTGAGCGCGCCGCCCGTACGATCGCCAAGTCCGGCTCCGACGGGTTCAAGCCCTGGACCGCATCTTCGAATACACCCGCTGCTTCTTCTGCCGAGCGCGCCTTACCCAGCCCATCGTTGAGCCCCGCCGCCAAGCCCGGTAGCAGGAACTTCAGCGGCGTCACCACGCCCCTGATCTTCGGAATATCCATCCCAAACAGCGGTCCACTCACGCCCGGCTCGAAGCGCACACCCCAAAACTCGTCGGCCGGGAACACCTTGCGCTTGAGCGCGTCCAGGGCGGGACCAACCAGGATGACCGTCCTGATCCGTCTCACGTAAGCGAAAGTGACCGTGCCATCGGGCGGGGCGACATGTTGGAGCGGACCGACATCCGGAGGCACGGCAAACACCCAATGGCAAGTGATCCACCTTTTCAAATCCGGGGCCGGCGCGTACTCTTCGTAACGCACAACCTACAGCATACGAGAGAATCCGCATCGATGGGCCGAGGCCGACGATCAAGTGTGACGATCAAGTGTGACGATCAAGTGTGACGATCAAGTGTGAAGATCAAGTGTGAAGATCAAGTGTGAAGATCAAGTGTGAAGATCAAGTGAAGACGATCATCGCCAACAATTCGGTAGAGAACCTCCGTGTCCTTTCGGCAAGCCTGCGTGACCGCCACTAACCCAGGCTGTTAGATTCATGACGCTGATCCACACCTGCCAGTTATGTGGCGCCAACTCGTTCGATTATCTGACGGAGTTGCAGCGCCATGCCCGGGAACTGACGGCCAATCCCGCGGAGTGGATGCCCTGGAACTACCGCCAGACGCTGAGCCGCCTAGCGTATGATGAATCATGGTTAGGTGACATTGCCAAATGGCCGCCAAACGGGCCCTTCTCAAGGCAAAATCCGGCAACGTTTTTGGCCGGGCACGGCGGCCGGCGACATTGGTTCGTGCAGGCCTGTGTGCCCGCGCTTCCATCGATGACCAGCAGAATTTCTCCATGCACAGCCGCGCATGCGCGAATATGCCGCTCGGCGTGGGCTGGACGACCGCGCTGCAGGTCTGTGAGGTAGACTCCGGTGCTGGCCGCAGCGGCACCTTGGATTGAGGACTTAATATGAAGGTACACGCCCTGGTTGTCATCGCCGGCTTACTCTTAGGGACGACCTCTACATCGGCCCAATTGGTGCAGGGGCAGGCAAAAGCTTCGTCAATCGCGGAGGCGCTTCCTGAGGTTTGGCGATTTATTCAAAAACTAACGGAAGATGTGAATACTGGTGCGATCAGATCTACGGAAGAGCTCACGAAACGATGCCGTGAGTTCTATATGCCGAAACGGATGGCGGAGATCGATCGCATACTCCCAGGCTGGACACACATGGCTTCGTTCGAAGATGGCAAGACTCTATGGCACGTCAATGAAGCCATGGCCGCATTGCTCCAACTCGACGAGTATCGATCGATGACACCGCAGCAGCAAACGGTGCAACAGTGGATAGTGCTTCTCCACGATGTGGCTAAAGAACCAGCGGACGGCCGTGATCACCGGCACTGCTTCCGTTCCGCAGCCCAGGCGGGCCGGATTATGCCCAGGCTCGGGTATCCTGTTACGGTCGCTTATGCATCCGAATTTCAAGACTGGTTCAGTCTCACGAATACGGCAACGCGATTCGATGAGACACAGAAAATGCAAGTCCAGGACAACAGGACGTTGCCGCAAATCCTCGGCGGCGTCAGGCGGATCTTTGCCGAGCCGACCCGCACAGCCGTCAGCGCCATAGCACTGCACCAGTCGATCACCTCTCTCGCCGCATGGCCAGTGAAGGCGCCGCTGACGGGCGATGAGATCAAAGCATCCATCGACAAAGACGTTTTCGCGGCCTTGCTGGTACTGACGCTTGCCGATACCGGAGGCTGGAATCTATTCGACCGATCAACGCTGGACTCGATGTACAAGGAAACGCGCGAGGTATTTGGTAAGTTGCCTCGCTCATTCACCAGGTAGGCCGGTAGATCTGGTCAGCCGGGCCAAACTCGAGTTCCGGACGCTGACCGTGCACTGCGACGGGCGGAGAGACCCGAGATATGAAAGCCGAGCAAGCTGTGAAGTTGCAGAGTACTGCGCCTCACACCGGACGAGAATTGTATGACGGACATGTTTGTGGTGTCCGCTGGCAGTGACTCAAAACTCGCCGTCCCGCTGGCACACCTCACCGCAAACGAGCCAGACGACTCAACCCTTGAAACAATGGCTGACTGGCATTACCGAGTGACACAAGGATATCTCTTCTGATTTCCGCGGCCGTACGCATCGCTGCCAAAAGCTCACGAACCTCCGCAAGCTGGCCAATCTGCCGTCGCTCGAAGAAGTCTTCACGCAATTGGTGGAACAGCGCGACCTGGAAAACGTGGCGAGCGAGAGCATCAGCGCTATACGGGACTAAGCGGAGGATCTCCTACTCGTGCCGCAAAGCCGCCAGCGGATCGATGCGGGACGCCCGCCTGGCGGGCACATAGCCAGCGAGAATCGCGGAGATCAGCAGGACCACGCCGGCCAGCAGCAGGGTTCCCGGATCATTGGCCCGGGTGTCGAACAGCAACGATTTGATCAGCCGGGCCGCGATCAACGCGGCAGGCACGCTGATCGCGAGCCCCACTGCCGCCAGCAGTAAAACGCGGCGCAGCACCATCCAAACCACGGCGCCGCGTTGCGCTCCCAGCGCCATACGGATTCCAAGCTCGCCAGTCTGCCGCTCGACGTTGTAGGACATGGTTCCGTAGAGTCCCACGCACGCGATCAGAAGTGCCAGCACCGCGAAACCCGTGCATAGTTTCGCGAACGTCACTTCCCGGCTGATGGTCTGATCGATTTCCGCCGCCTGTGTGATCACGTTTGTTACAGGGATGTGTGAATCCGCAGCCCGCACGATCTCATGCACACTCCTGACATACCCCAGCGGATCACCTGCGGTGCGCAGCGCGTAGGTCACTCGCTCCGCGGAAAACTGGCTGACCGGTACGAACATCGTCATGGAATTCTGGTCTTCATTCTTCAGACCGCCGTATCGCAGGTTAGCCGACACGCCCACGATTTCGAGTTCGCGCTTCTCATCCACTAACGTGACGCGCCGGCCCAACGGATTTTCGTTCCCGAAGTAAGTTCGCGCCAGGCGTTCGCTGATCACGGCAACCGGCGTGGAGCCGGTCTGATCGCGGTCGTCAATCTCACGTCCGGCCAGGATCGGAATCTGCATCGTCGCGAGAAAATGCGATCCCGCGGCCATGACGCTTGCGCCCTGTATGCTGACAGCGCCGATCTTCATTGCCCCCCTGTATGGCCCCCCGACACGAGCGGCGTTGATGATGGAGGATTGCGCCAGCGTCGCGCTGCTCACTCCGGGGATGGATTCCAGGCGCTTGCGCAGGTCCGCGTAAAACGTGGCGATCTCCGGGGCGCGATGCCCGGCCTGGCGTGCATTCAATGTGAACAGCAGGATATTCTCGCGGGCGTATCCCAGTGGGACGGAGTGCAGCCTGTCGAGCGTCCGGACAAACAGACCCGCGGTGAACAGGATAAGAAAAGAGCCCGCGATCTGGGCGACCACCAGCACGTGCTGCGAGCGGCGGCGCGGCCCGCCACCACGGCCATTCTTCAACGCGGGCATAACGTCCGGACGCGTCGATTGAAGCGCCGGAGCGAGGCCAAATAACAGGCCGCAAACCACCGAGAGCGCCGCCGTCACGCCCAGAACCTTCCAGTTCAATTCCGCATGCAGCGTGAAATTCTCCTGCCCGTTGGAGAGCAGAAACGTCAGCCACCGCACGCCCCAGATCGCAAACAAAATCCCTAATGCTCCGCCGAGCGACGCGAGCATC
>JBDTPR010000304.1:0-7724 GCA_039932635.1 Candidatus Solibacter sp. | reverse complement strand
ATCTTCGCCACCTTGGCCAGCTTCGCGGGATCGCCACCGTTGTGAGTTAACGGATGGTGCGCTTCGCTCACGCCCACTTCGGGATATGTGCGAGTGCTGGTCTCACGCGCCAGTTGAAATGTGATCACGCGCGTCACATCGCCCTGCAGCGCGAGCACCTGCAAATCGAACATCAGCCTCGCATGGTCCGCGTACGCCGCGGGCACGCCCACGGGACGATCGAGATCTGGCATGTGCGAATCGGCCGTCTGCCCCTCCGCCTTCTGAATGCGGCGCTCCACTTCGCGCACGGTATCCAGATACTGGCTGACCTTGCCGCGATCCCCGGGACCCAGCTTCTTCTGCAGGCGCGCGATATCTTCGCCCATCCAGTCCAACAGGCTCGCATTGCGACGCAACTGCGCCAACCGCTCGCCCGAACTACCGCCGTCGCCGAACAGCCGCTCGAAAGCGATCCGCGGATGTGCTTCCGCCGGCAGCGGCGTGGTGGGCGAGCTCCACGAGAGATTGTTCTGGTAGACGCAGGCGTACCCGTTATCGCATTGGCCCACGGCGGTCAGCAGATCCATCGCCAGTTCCAGACTCGGCAGGCGCGTCTCTTTGCCGAGCTGCTGGGCGGCCACCTGATCCACCGTGGTGCCCAGGTAGTAGTCCGAACTCTCCGTCCACTTGGAAGTCGCCGCGCTGAGAAACGCCGCGTTCGAGGTAGCGTGCGTGCCGGGGTAGGCGTTCTTCAGCTCCATGTTGGAGATCACGGAGACCTGGTCGATCACGGGCGCGAGCGACTTCAAGGTCGCAGAAAGCTCGCCGATTTTGCCGGTGCCCGCCGGAGTCCATTCCGGCATGTGCGCGCCCATCGGCATGTAGACGAAGCCCAGCCGTCGCACGGGATTCGCCGAAGTCGCCGCCATGGCGGTCATCGCCGGCACCATGGCATCCAGCAGCGGCAGCGCCAGCGTGGAACCCAGCCCGCGCAGGAATGTGCGCCGGTGCAAATGCTTTCTGGTAACGATCATTGCGACCTCCTCATTTGGAACGGAGTACTGTTGACGATCCCCAGGATCAATGACCAAAACTTGTAGTCTTTAGACGCCGAGTCGCGCACCACTTTTCGCACGGCCGGCGCATCGTAATCTTCCGTGCCGCGCCCGATGGCGTAGGTGAGGAGCTTCTCACCGAGCGTCGAAACAAAAAGCTCGGGCCGCCCCAGCAGGGCGCGCTGCAACCCATCGACGCCATCGAATTTGCTGCCGTCCGGCAGTTCGCCCGTGATATCCAACGGCTTGCCTTCGTCGTTGGTGCGATAGCGGCCCACCGCGTCGTAGCTTTCCATCGCGAAGCCCACCGGGTCCATCAATTTATGGCAACCTGCGCACGCCGGATTCGCACGATGCTCCGCCATGCGCTCGCGCATGGACGCCGCCGCGCCTACGCCACTCTTCTCTTTCAACACCGGCACATTCGGCGGAGGCGGCGGCGGAGGCACGCCCAGAATATTCGACAGGATCCACTTGCCGCGAATCACCGGCGAGGTGCGCGTGGGATACGACGTCACCGTGAGCACGCTGCCCTGCCGCAGCAGGCCGCCGCGCACGCCATCGCCCTCGAATGTGACGCGCCGGAAGCGACTGCCATACACATTGGGCACGCCGTAATGCTTCGCCAGGCGCTCATTCAGATAGGTGTAATTGGCGCGCAGCAGATCGAGCACGTTGCGATCTTCGCGCACGATGCTTTCGAAGAACAGCTCGGTCTCGCGCCGCATCGCCTGCCGCAGATTGTCGTCGAAATCCGCGAACAGCCGCATGTCCGGCGTTATGGTTTCCAGATTGCGCAGGTAGAGCCATTGGCCGGCGAAGTTGTCGACCAGGGCGCGCGACCGCTGGTCCGCCAGCATACGCCGCGTCTGCTGCTCCAGCACCGCCGGATTGCGCAGCGTACCCTGAGTCGCGGCCTGGAGCAATTCCTCATCGGGAATGCTGCTCCACAAAAAGAACGAGAGCCGCGACGCCAGTTCCAGATCGCTCACCTTATATGCGGTATGCGGGGCCACGCCCGCGGGATCCTGCTCCACGCGGAACAAAAACTCGGGGCTCACCAGCACGGCACTCAGCGCCAGTTCGATTCCGGCCTCGAAGCCGCCTTCCACCGCCGCACTATGGTAGAACTTCATGGGCGCCTGCAAATCGGCCTCGGTAACCGGACGGCGGTAGGCGTGGCGCATCAGCGCGTTCAAAATGCGCTTAGCGCAACCCTCGGCATCGGCAGCCTTGCCGGGAGTGCACAGCAGAATTCGATGGCGGCTGGGCGTGTCGCCCGCACCCTTCACGTCGTACGGGCCGTTCACCGTGATCGAGAAGACCGCCGGCTGAGGCCTCGGGTGCCTGTCCATATTGAAGTGCGCCTGATAAGGCTGCCGCTCCGTCTCCATCAGCGCCGAAGTCTTCATGGGAAACGCCGCGGCCACAGTGTGCGGACCCGCCTTCACCGCCAGGCGCAGATTCAGTTCGCGATCCACCAGGTGATGATCGTTGCCCGGCGGCGGAGGCTTCACGGTGAACAACCGCAGACGCTCGCCATCGAGCATCAGTTCCACTTCGTGGGTATCGTTCAGCCCTTCGACGTGCTCGTTACGGTCGCGCTGCAGGCGCACCTGAATTTCGTACTCGGCATCGGCGGGGAAAGTGTATTGCACCGCCATGCCGCCGCGCGTGCCCAAGGGCAAGTCGTCGAAATGCTGTTCCTGGGTGAGGTCCGGCGGCAGGTTGAAAGTGTCCCCGCCCGGCGCGCGCCCGGGACGTCCGATGGCCAGGCGGCTGATCTTCTGCGCCGCGGCCAGATAGCGCTCCAGCAGCGTGGGTGAAAGCTCGCCGACGGTGATATTGTCGAAGCCGTGGCTGGCGTCGTCACTGGGGAGTAGGGCGCGCACATCGACATCGAGCGCCAGCAGATCGCGGATCGCATTCTGATATTCGGCGCGATTCAAGCGCCGGAAGGTGTCGGAACGGCCGGGATTGGGCTTCGTCGCCGCCGCGCGATCCAAGGACGAAGTCAGCGACGCGACCACGGCATCGTAGGTGCGCTCGTCGGGCCGCGGCAAGCCGATGGGGGGCATGTACCGGGGACGCAGCTTGCGGACCACCTTCTCCCACACATCGGGAGCCTGCCCCGCATGTTCGGCTTGAGCCGCGTCCAGCGCCAGTCCGCCCGCCTTTACCGAGGCGCTATGGCAGCCCGAGCAGTACTTCTGTATTACGGGTGCGGTCGTGCCGCCACCCTGCTGGCCGGCAACAGGGGAGGCTAACGCTACAAGCAAACCGATACCTAATACGCCGCGCCGCATCCTAGCGCAACCTCCGTAAACTACGCCTAGTATATCCCGAGCCGAAGATGACCAGCGATGCCTCAGTACCGAAGCCTCAGAGGCAGGTCGGGCAGGAAATCCACTGCATGCGCGCTGGCGCCATCGAACTCCAAGTCCAGCAACGGTTCCCCGGCACCCACCGCGATGACACCGGCGCGCGCCATCGACATGGTCACGGAGTTCTCCGGTAGCGCGGGACCAACCACGCGCACGCCCGTCAATTCCCGAAATCCGCAGGCGTGCTCGCGCGGCTGCACTGAGGGCGGAAACGTGGCCGCAAAATAGAACCATAGCGGTTCCTCGAGCAGCGTGCCCTCCGCGACCTCAATGGCAAAGCCGGGCATTCCCGCATTCCGGTACTCCCACGACGCGAACGGAACGCGCGGCCCGCCGCGCAGAATCACGCCGAAGCACGATGCCCCGCTGCCGCGGCCCGACACGTGCTCCCACAACTGAGTCCGGCGCACGGCATCGCTGCGAAGCTCCGCCTCATCTTCCACCCACACCAGTTCGAGCATGGCGTTGCGGAAGAAGAAGCGACGGCATGCGGTCCCCTGCCCCGTATGCCGGTTACCCGACCCTTCGGTCAACCCGAACTCACGCAGACGCTCGGCCGCTGGAGCTCCCGCACTTGTCATGATGAAGATGTGATCCAACTGAACGTCCATTTCTGTCCAGCATAGCCCCTCCGGGAACTCTCCACGCCTACCCGGTGTCTACTATCCCAGCCATGCTGGAAGCATTAAATCTGACCAAGTCCTTCATCGGTCCACCTGCGGTGGATTCCGTCAGCTTTACCATTCACCCCGGCGAAATTCTCGGCTATCTCGGACCGAACGGCGCCGGCAAGAGCACTACCGTCAAGATGCTCACCGGCCTGCTGGAGCCGTCCAGCGGCCGCGTCCTGTTCCATGGCCAAGACATAAGTCGCGACCTGAAGGGCTACCAGCGCCGCTTGGGTTATGTACCGGAAGAACCCCACCTCTACCCTCATCTCAGCGGCCGCGAGTATCTGCAGCTCACCGGGCGCTTGCGCGGGATTGCGCGCCGCCCGCTCGAAATCAAGATGGACGAACTCCTGCGCCTGATCGGACTCTGGAACGAGCGCCACTCCCCGCTCGCCTCCTATTCCAAAGGAATGCGCCAGAAGATCCTGCTGCTCGCCGCCCTGCTGCACGACCCCGAACTCCTCATCCTCGACGAGCCCTTCAGTGGCCTAGACGTCAACGCCGCCATGATCCTGCGCAGCCTGCTGCACTCGCTGGCCGCGCGCGGGAAGATGATCCTCTACAGTTCGCATGTCCTTGAGGTGGTGGAGAAGGTCGCCGACAACGTCCTGATCCTTCGTAAGGGCAAGGTCATCGCGCACGATTCAGTGGTGCACCTGCGCGAGGCGATGTCCGAATCCTCGCTGGAGGGCGTTTTCGCGCAACTCACCAACCCCGAGGATACCGACGCCATCGCTCACCGGATCCTCGACGTGGTAGCCCAGAACGTGGCCCACTAATGGAACCCCTGCGCCAGTGGCTGGAAGAGACCCACAGCGACTCCTTCGAGTTGGTGCGGCACTTCCTCGCGCGCTTCTTCGATAACGAGATGGGCACCAATTCCGCCGAGTGGCGGAAGGTCGCGATCGGCGTCTTCGCGTGCCTGGTGTCGATCGGCATTGTCGGCTTCCAACTGTACTACCAGCGTTTCAATCGCCTCCAGGACGCCGTCACGTCCACCCCCGCGATCTATCAGGCGGGGGTGCGCGAGGACCTGATTTCCCTGCTGGCCATCGCCATGGGCGTGACCGCGCTGCTGACGCTGCTCGAATGGCAGTCGCTCTTCCCCAGCCAGCGCGACTACATGGCGCTTGCCGGCTTCCCGGTCTCGGCGCGCCAGATCTTCATGGCGAAGTTCGCCGCTTTGGTGCTGCTATTCGCGGCCTTCGTGGCCGCCATGTGCTTCCCGCTCGGCAGCCTCTTCGCCATCGTGATCCAGGGACACTGGCAGGAGAATCCATTCTATGCGGCCAACATGCTGGCCACCGTGAGCGCCATGGCGGGGGGCTGCACTTTCGTCTTCTTCAGCCTGCTGGCGATTCAGGGGCTGCTGCTCAACCTGCTGCCCGGCCGCTGGTTCCTTCGAGTGTCGTTGTTCGTGCAGGCGACGCTTTTCATCGCCATCGTCGGCGCACTGCCGCTATTCGGCCGCCAACCGACGACCGCCGCATGGTGGCCACCGGTATGGTTCATTCATCTCTGGGAGGCCAAGGTCAACGGCAAGGCCTCCGCGATCCCGGCGCTGATTGCCATCGTGGCGCCCGCGCTGATCGCGGTCGCGGCGTACCTGCTCAGCTACCATCGCTACCGCAAACTTCTGCTCGAGGCGCCGCCGGATACGTCGGGCGGACACTTCGCAGGCGTGGGCTCGCGCCTGCTCGAATGGTGGATTCCCAACCCGCGAGAACAGGCCGCCTTCGCCTTCACGTGGAAGACCCTGGCGCGCAGCCGCATACACCGCCTGCTGCTGCTCGCCTACGCGGGCCTCGCGCTCGGGTGGGTCATCAAAGCCGCGCTGGACGCCCCGCCGGTCGCGTTGCACGATGAAGGCATGTACGGCTTGATGTCTGTGGCGTCTCCCCTGGGACTTGCCGTACTGATGATCCTCGCGCTGCGCTACCTCTTCGCACTGCCGGTTACGCTACCGGCCAACTGGATGTTCCAGACCGCCGATGCGGAAGGCCGTGAAGCCTGGCTGGCCGCGGTACAGCGTTTCGTAATCGCGTGCGGCATCGTGCCCGTATATCTCGCCAGTATGCCGGCCGCAATCGCGATCCTGGGCTGGGTGCGCGCGCTGGCCGTCACCGCGCTCGGCGTGATGGTGGCGCTGCTCTGCTTCGAACGGCTGTTCCGCGAGTGGCGCAAGCTGCCTTTTACCTGCTCCTACATGCCCGGCAAGCAGGCCGTCTGGATGCTCCTGCTGAGATCGTCGCTCGCGATGATCTACTTCGCGGCCATTCCTCCGCTGCTGCTCACGGCTTCCGGCGAAGTCGCGGCGTTCCTTGCGCTGTTCACGGCGCTGGTCCTGTTGTGGCGGCGATGGCGCGGCAAGCGGCAGGCGGAGTGGGCACAGAACGGGCTGCTCTGGGAGGAGGCTTCCATGGCTGACCTTATGTCGCTCCACCTGCGTCCCGCCGAGCGCGATGCCGCCATGACTGCAGCGCCAGCGCGCGACGTGGAGATGTTCTCCAGCGGAATGGTGGCTTCACGCGGACTGATTCCCGAGGCCTGGGAAGAGGAAATCACCGAAGACAGCCGTAACAAAGCCGCGTTGCTCGCCACCTTCTGGGAGGACGTGCGCTACGGCTGCCGCGTGATTCGGCGGAATCCGCTGCTCTCGCTGGTCGTGGTGCTCACGCTGACGATCGGGATCGGCGTCAATGCCAGCGTGTTCACGGTGGTCAACGGCATGATGCTCAAGCCGCACGTGTACAAGGACCCGGCGAGTTTTATCCGCGTAGTGCCGCAATCGCGGCTACAGCTTGAGCCGCGCCGGGCTTCCTACCAGGAGTACATGCACCTGCGCGATAACACGCGTACGCTGCGCCAGCTTGCCGCGTTCTCGTATTTTCCGGCCCTGATCGGCGACGACGACCCGGGCGGCAATTCCGGTGTGGCCGTCTCCTGCAACTTCTTCATGGTGGAAGGCCTGGACCGCGCCACGGTCGGGAGACTGATCGACGGGCGCGATTGCGGCGCACCCGGCCAGGCTCCGGTGGCCGTCATCTCCGAGAAGATCTGGCATCAACGCTTCGCTTCCGACCCGAACATCGCCGGCCGTACCACACGCATCAATAATCGCCCGGTGACCATCGTGGGCGTGGTCCCCGACCTCACCACGAGTTGGCTAACCCCGCCTTCGATCTGGCTTCCTTATACCGCGCAGCCGTACATGGACAGCAGCCGCAATGCCTTCAATGACGACAGCCTGCTCTGGCTGATGCTCGCCGGACGGCTGGCGCCGGGGTTCTCGGAGACTCAGGCACGCGCCGAATTCAATACGCTGGAGCGCCAGGAGGATCGCCTGCACCCCGGCCGCGCCACCGCCGTCACTACGACCGATGGATCGTGGCTCGAAGAGTTCGAGCTCTACGCCTCCGGACGCGAGTTGTTCCTACTGGCATTCTTCATCGGCTCCTTCACCATGGTGCTGCTGATCGCGTGCGCCAACGTGGCCACGCTGCTGCTTTCGCGAGCGGCCGCGCGGCGCCGCGAGATCGCAGTCCGCCTGTCTCTGGGCGCGCCGCGCATACGCCTGGTCCGCATGCTGATCACGGAGAGCCTGATCATGGCGGCGATCGCCGGTAGCCTCA
>JBDTPR010000303.1:0-7733 GCA_039932635.1 Candidatus Solibacter sp. | reverse complement strand
CGTTCTATCGGAATCTGGGCCTACGGTTGGAGGAGGCGCAGCCGACGGGGCAAGGCCACATCGATGCTCTGCCATGGTTTGGCAAGGCGCTGGACGCTCTGCTGCGGAGTGAAAGAATCGAATTGCTACAGGACGCAGTTACTCGCGCGGATAACGCCAAGCGCGGAAAACCAAACCTCACATTTGTGCCCAGCGCGGTCTACCTCCAAATCGGACGGACCTACCAGAAACTGTCCGAACCCCAGAAAGCATTGGCAGCGTTCGAGCGTGGGCGTGAGCTGGAATCCGATCCAAATCTGCTGGAGGATCTGGCGGCTGAATACCGCCAGGCTGGTGAGCCGCGAAAGGCTGTGATGGCCCTGGTCGAAGCCTTGGCCGTGGATTCGAGCCGTACACGGCTACTGCCGGATATCGGCCAGTTGTACTCAGAAATCGATCCGTCCGGATGCGCCGTCAGCCGTGAGAGCGGCAAACCGCTTCCCAATTGGGAGTGTCCCCTGGTGCACGGCGACATCTGTACCGCATCGCGCAAGGTCTCCACGAGTTTCCTTCACACCGGACAGCTGAATGAGGCAGCTGCCATCCGCAAGATTGCGATACAGGAACTGGGCTGTACAGCCGCGCTGCTGCAGTAAGCGCCGGGCGCTGCTAACCATCCGACCGCCAATCGCGTCATACTTCGGCAGGGAGACGTGTGCATGAGATTCGGCGCGATGGCACTGGCGATTTGCGGGGCGGCGTACGGCTATCAGGCCGCGCCCGCTAAAGGATCCATCGAAGGCCAGGTGGTGAACGGCAAGGCGGGCTCGCCGCTGAAGAAGGCGACGCTGCAATTGGTGATGATGAATCCGGTGGGCGCGGGCGGACGCGGTCAGCCGCAGGTGCGCAAATCGGCGGAGTCGGACGAGACGGGGCGCTTTGCCTTCACGGGGCTGGAGCCTGGCAAATACCAGTTGTCCGCCGAGCGTCAGGGATTCCTGCGCATGAGCTACGGCGCGCGCAAGTATCAAGGCGGCGGGACTCCGGTGCTGGTGGCCGAAGGGCAGAACGTCAAGAGCATACTGATTGCGATGACGCCGCAGGCGGTGATCGTCGGTAAGGTGCTCGACGAAGATGGCGAGGGCGTGGCGGACCAGGCGGTGCGCGCGATGCGTTACGTGTATCGCGGCGGCAAACGGCAATGGAATACGGTGGGCTCCGGACAGACCAGCGACATCGGCGAGTTCCGCCTGCCCAATCTGGAGCCGGGGCGTTATCTGGTGGCGACCAGCGCGCGCAGCGGCGGCCAGAACCGGCGTCCGATGCAGAATAACGAGCCGCTGCCAAGCACGCCCGATATGGTGTACGCGGGCACCTATTATCCGAGTACCACCAGCGCGAGCACGGCGGTGCCGGTGGACGTTGGCCCGGGAGGCGAGATCCGGGGGATCGATGTGCGGTTGGTGAAGACGCGCGTGTACCGGGTGCGCGGCAAGGTGGTGGGGTCGGACGATACGCGACGGGCTGTCACCGTGACGCTTTCGCCCCGCGACGGCGTACCGGGTACTCCGATCACGGGGATGGCGATGGGCGCGGCGGGCGAATTCGAACTGCGCAATGTGCCGCCCGGGCAGTACACGGCGATCGCGCAGTTGCGCGGGCCCGGTGGGGCCGAGTCCATCGCGATGCAACCGCTCGATGTGGTGGGCAATCATGTGGACGGCGTGGTGCTGACCCTGGCGGCGGGCGGCGAAGTGCCGGGGACGGTGAAGGTGGTGGACGCCAGCGCGCCGCCGGAATTCAAGAACGTCGGGGTGTCGCTGCGTCCCGTGGGCCTCACGATTTCCGCGCCGCAACGCAGTCGCGTGGGTGAGGATTTAAGGTTCACGCTAAAGAGCGTGCCGCCGGTGAAGTATGCGGTGGTGGTGACCGGCCTGCCTGAGACGTGCTACGTGAAATCGGTAAGCTATGGCGGCGTCGAGGTCACTGACGAGGGCGTCGTAATGACGAATGGCGGCGCGCTCGATATCACGGTGAGTGCGGCGGCTGGACGTGTGGACGCGGTGGTGATGGATAAGGACGGCAAGGCGGGGTGGCACGCGGTGGTCGCGCTTATTCCGAAGGATGTGGCGGCCACGGTGGTGTCCACGGCGGACGAGAACGGCATACTGTCGTTCAAGGGTCTGAAGCCCGGCGAGTATCGCCTGATCGCGTGGGACGACGTGGAATCGGGCGCGCCGTACGATCCCGATTTCGTGAAGCCCTACGAGTCGCGGGCGAAGACGGTGAAGGTGGAGGCGTCGGGCCACGAGGCCGTGCAATTGAAATCGATTGCGGCCGACGAGAAGTAAGGGCGATCCGAGCACGGCCTTAGTTTTCCTCCTCCTTCGTTGGCTAAATGAGAGAAGTGCCGCTTGGCTCTAGCCCAGACGGTACGCTTTCTTACACCCCTCAGGTGAGCCCTGTATACGGCGGCCAGAAGCGACGCTGATATATTCATGCAATGTCTTTTGCCTGGTTCAGCCGCAACATCCCCGACGAAGCCCATCAGAAGATCGGAGAGATGGGGCCGGCAGGTGTGCAGGTCTTCGCGTTCGCGCCCGGCGGCGGCTGGGTGCTGGTGGTCAACAACGGGTATTTCGCGCGCGGAATCCCCGACGAGTGCTTCCAGAAACTCGGGGAATTTATCGGCGGCGGGCACAAGATTCGGGTCGTCGCTTTCCCGCCCGAAGGGGGCAATCGCTGGCTTATTGTTACCGACAAGGGCTATTTCGCGCGCAATATCCCGGACGATTGCTACAACAAATTAGTCGAGATGTGGAATGCGGGCGCCCGGCCTACCTGCGTCGCATTCCCATACCCTGGGGGCAATCGATGGGTGATACTCGCGGGCAAATCGCTTCACGCGCACGGCATCGACGACGAGTGTTATCAGCGGCTCGTCAACTATGCGCAGGGCTTGCGGCCGGCTCGCCGCGTGGCCTTTACTCCCACGGGCGGCTGGGTGATTCTGGCGAAGGATCGTTACTTCGCGCGCCGCATCCCCGATGAATGCTACGACCAGATGGGGCAGTTCGCCAAGACGCTGGAAGTCGATCACGTGAACTTCGCGGCCAATGCCGGCTTCTCCATCATCTCCAATACGGCCGCGCAGACTTATCCCAACGACGTGCTGCGCGCATTTGAAAACCAGATTCTGAAGGTCAACGGCGAGTGGCAATCCATCCGCCAGCGCATGGCCGCGTACAACGTGCCCGGCGTCTCGCTGGCCATCGTGCTGAATAACAAAGTGGCGTGGGCTTGCAGCTATGGAGTCACGCGTAAGGGCTCGAGCGACTGGGTCCACAACGACACGGTATTTCAGGCGGCGTCGTGCAGCAAGCCGGTGGCTGGCGTTGGCTTCCTGCGCCTGGTCGAATCGAAACTGCTCGGCATCAACGACGACATCAACCCTAAATTGGGCTGGAGCCTGCCGCAACGCGCGTGTGCACAAGCGGGCTGGAAGGCCAAGGTGAACCTGTTCCGCCTGCTGCGCCATCAGGGAGGCATTATCGGGCGCGGCGCCACCAATCCCACCAACCAATGCTCCGGTTTCAGTTCGGGCGGCGGCGGGGGCTTCAACGGGTACGCGAACCTGGCGGGCGTGGGAGTGCCCACGGTGATCGAGGTGTTGAATGGAGTTTCCAGCCGTGCCGGCGTTACGGTGAATTCGCATCGAGTGGAACTGACTTACGACCCCGGGTCCATGGGCGCGTATTCGGGTGAAGGCTTCACGCTGATGCAGCAGTTGCTGGAGAACCTACGGGGGATGAGCCTGGCGGCGTGGATGAAGCCCAACGTGCTGACACCGGCGGGGATGGCGAACTCCACGTTCGCGTTGAGCGCGCCTTCATTTTCCGGACCGCCATCCACGGGGCACGACAATAACGGCGATCCGATTCCCGGCGACCGCAATCGCTATCCCGAGAGCGCCGCGGCCGGGCTTTACACGACAGGCGCGGACCTTTGCCGTTTCATCATCGCGATCAATCAGGACGGCGCAATCGACGGACAGCACGTGCTGGACCCTTCGATTACGCAATCGTTGAAGCAGAACTCGCTGGGTATGGATTACAGCAACGGCTACGGCACGCCTGCCGCGAAATACGGTAAAGGCGGCGACAACCACGGGTATAAGTGTACCTTCGTAGGCTATGCGGGCCAACAGGCGGGCTTCGCAGTGATGACTAACGGGGATCAGGGCGGCTCGCTCAACGGCGAAATCGCGGCCGCCTTGCAGCAGGCTTACGGCTGGTCCTAGCGTAGACGCTACTCGATCAGTTTCTTCTTGCGGAACCAATCCACGAGCACGTCGCGCAGCAGGCCGACGTCATTGGGGAAATTGAGTCCCGTGCTGCGCAGATTCTCCTGGCTGCCTTGATTGGCGGCTGTGAAATCCGTGACGGCGAGTGTGTAATCGCGCTCGGGCTCTAACCGGCGGCCTCCGAGCACCACGGCCGGCATGTCGCGACCTTTGAACGTGCCGACCACCAGTCGATTGTCGAACGGCATGATGTCCCAGATATTTCGCACCATGAGTTGTCCCTTGGGCAGGACATCGCGCACGCCGCCGAGGTTCATGAATGCGAAATCGGCGCCGGTCTGGGTGCGCATCGCCTGCTCGATGAGGTCCTTGACGCCGCGCTTGTCGAACGCGTGCGCAGAGACGGCGAGCGGCTGATCGACGCGCGCGCTCACCTCGTCTTCCCAACGCTTCACGGCGGCGGCCACAGTCGCGTCGGGCGCGATCGCGGTGGAATCGATCGGTATGTGTTTCCAGCTGTAGGAGACCACCGCTTTCTTTTCGGTATCGACCTTCAGTTCGAGACGTCCCAATTCCTCGGCGTAGCCACGCACACGCACCACCAGGCGGCCATCCTGTGTCAACGGTTGCGGCAGGCCGGCGTGAACGTGGCCGGTCACCTGCACGGGAATCTCGGGGACTTCGGCGAGAACCTTCAACTCTTCCGGGCCGGTGATGTGTCCCAGCAGAACGATCAAGTCGCTCTGCGATTTCAGTTCCTTGGCGTAGCGGCGCACGGTGTCGACCATGGGGACGGTGTGCCATTGCTGTAGCAATTGGGGCGTGGTGAGTGAGTCCAAGATGTCGGTCATGGCGCCGATGACGGCTACGCGGAGTCCATTGACCTTGAGGATGACGTACGGCTTGGCGGTGAAGAGTTGCTCGCCCGCCGGCGTGTTGCTTACTACGTTGGCGGAGACGATGGGGTACTTGGCCGTCTCCAAAAATTTGCGAGCCTGCATCCAGCCGTAGTCGAAATCGTGATTGCCCAGTGTGCCCACATCGATGCCGAGCAGGTTGGCGACTTCGAAGATCGGGAGTCCGTGAAAGATGGTGGAGACGGGAGTGCCCTGGGCGACATCGCCGGCGTTGAGCAGGATGCAGTCGTTGCAGCCGGTACGCTCGCGCTTAATGACTGAGGCTAGATAGGCGAATCCACCGCGCTTGCTCTCCAGAGGCATCATGCGGGCATGCAGGTCGTTGGTGTGAAGAATGGTGAGCGTACGGATTTCCGCCGACGCCTGACGACAGGCAAGAGTGCCGGCGAGAAAGGCGAGGGCTAGCCGTCGCCGGGACGAGAGGTGCATACTGCGCATTGTATCGTGTGATAACGTGGCGACGTATGAGAACACTTCTCTTGACGCTGCTGCTCACGGCGGGCGCGTGGGCGCAGGCTGTCCCGGTGATCTTCGACACCGATATGGGCAATGACGTGGACGATGCGCTCGCGCTCGCTATGCTCCATGGATTGGAGAGCCGGGGCGAGTGCCGCCTGATCGGAGTGACCATCACTAAGGACAATCCGTGGGCGGCGGTATACGTCGATCTGGTGAATACTTTCTATCGTCGCGGACACATTCCGGTGGGGATGGTAAAGAACGGCGTCACGCCTGACAACGCTCTACTGATCCAGGTGCCCAGCGAGCGTCGTCGCGCGGACGGCACGCTGGTTTATCCGCGCAGGCTGGCGAATGGCGCGGAGGCGGTGGAAGCAGTCGCGCTGCTGCGCAGGTTGCTCCTGGCGGAGAAGGACGGCAGCGTGGTGATCGTGCAGGTCGGTTTCAGTACCAATCTGGCGCGCCTGCTGGATGCGCCCGAGGATGTCGAGCTAGTGCGCCGCAAGGTGAAACTGCTGAGCGTCATGGCGGGTAATTTTGTGCAGCCGAAGCCTGAATTCAATGTCCAGAAGGATACGGCGGCAGCGCGCAAATTATTTGAGCGCTGGCCCGGGGAGATGGTCGTGAGCGGCTTTGAAATCGGCGAAGCGATGAAATTCCCGGCAGCGCGCATCGAGCGGGATTTCGCCTGGGCGGCGGACCATCCGGTGGTGGACGCGTACCGGAATTACATGAAGATGCCGTACGACCGGCAGACCTGGGATCTGACAGCGGTGCTGTATGCTGTACGACCGTGGGGCGCGTACTTCGATTTGTCGGAGCGCGGCAAGATCGCGTCGGACGACATGGGGCGCACCACGTTTCAGAAGGCTGCCGCGGGCACGCAGAGGTATCTGGTGGTCACCGAAGCTCAGCGCGCGCGCACGCTGGAATGCATGATTGGCCTGGCGAGCCAGCCGGTGAATTAGGGAAACACCGATCTTCCCTTTTTCTTCTCCCTTTGGTATCGTACCCACCATGAGCTATAACTTCGCCAATCAATTACTTGCCAGCCAGGCGTTTTTCGAGCGTTCCACCAGGGTTCTGGAGGAAGGCGATTCGGAGTTCCGTCCGCAGCCCGGAATGATGACAGCCGCCCAACAGGTGGGCCACGTCGCGCAAACCCTCGATTGGTTTATCGAAGGCGCTTCACGTCCCGAAGGCTTCGATCTCGATTTCCACGCCCACGCTCTGGCGCTGGAAAAAGTGACCTCGCTCTCCGTAGCGCGCGAGATGTTGAAGACTGCGTTTGGCAATACGATCGCTTTCCTTCAGACCGCAAGCCCTGAGGCATTGAAGAGTCCGTTGCCGGCCGGTCCCGTGATGGGCGGACAACCAGTCAGCGATATCGTGTGGGCGATGGTGGAACATACCGCGCACCATCGCGGAGCCCTGACCGTGTACTCGCGAATGTTGGGCAAAGTGCCGATCATGCCTTACGGCGAGTGATCTTCAGGGCGTGGTCGTCACGGCGAGACGCATGTCGGGAAGGCGGCTTCGATGTACTGCGAGGGCAGGTCATGCACGGCCTTTCGCATGCGCTCCTGCCACCAGTCGGAAATGGCGCGCAGTTCGTCCTTCTGGTAGCGCTTCTCGACAATCTCGAAGCTGCCGCGTGCGCAGAGCAGCACGTCCATCGGATAGTCCACGTCGGCCGCGCACAGGCGGGTGGCGTCGAACGCCAGGATGCCGACTTTGAACGCGTACTGCATAGAGTCTTTGGGATCGAGCGAGCGTTCCAGAATCGGTTTGCCGAACCCCGACGCGCCGATGATCTGGTATGGCGTGTCGGGCCCGATTTCGACCCAGTTGCCCTCCGGGTAGACGAGGTAGAGCTTATGGGTGGAATCTCCGGACATCTGCCCGCCGATGAGCGAGAAGGCGTTGAATTTCAAATCGCCGGCGCGCAGCGCTTCGCCGTCTTCCACGGAAACGCGCCGGACCTGCTGGGCGTACAGATTCACCACCCGGAACAGCCGTCCCCGTGTCATGGATTGGCGCGCGAAGGCCTCTTCGAAGTAGAGCAGGATCTTGTC
>JBDTPR010000302.1:0-7737 GCA_039932635.1 Candidatus Solibacter sp. | reverse complement strand
GGACGCGACGGACGTCGACCAGCCGGAGATAGGCCTCGTTGACGAGCGCGGTGGGCTGCAATGTGCGATTGCCGATTTCGCGACGCAGATAAGCTTCAGCGATGCGGTGCAGCTCGTCGTAGACCAGTGGAACGAGGTTGTTGAAGGCCTCGCGGTCGCCGCCGCCTGCGCGGGAGAGAAGCTGGGTAATCGAGGTACTGTCTTCGGTTACGCTGCGGGGAGCGTCAGGAAAGGCAGCGAGCAGCGAAAACGCAGACGGGGCGGTGTATTGCTGTACGGCATTCATATGTCAATACGCGTAGTGAAACGGAAAAGAAGCTCGTTTCAGGCAAAAATAGATCGCCGCGAAGGTTGATGGGGGAGTCATACCTTCGCGGCGCGTGTTTGAGAAATCACAACTTGCCGCGTATTGCCGGGTAAGTCCTGTATTTCGCCGGCGTGCCGGCGGCATTGCTATTCGACCGGGTTGAGTTCGTAGGCAACCTGGTCGGAGAGGGTGACGCGAAACAAGTGCAAATCATTGCCGTGCCGGCTGAGTCCGACGCTGCTGGTTGCTTCGGTATCTGCTGGCGCGACGCGGTTGGCGACGGCGGCGGTGGTGACTCCGTTTTCGGCGCGGAAGACAAGGATGGTGTTGTTTGAAGAGCCGCGGACGACCTGAATATCGCAGATGCCGGCAGGGAGTTTGGTTTCGCCCACGATGACAGGCGTAGAGAAGTGCACGGTAACGCGTTCGTTGAGCGTTTGAGCAACCGCGGCAGAGCAGAGGATGATGGCAGCGGCGAAGAGAGAGGTTAGTTTGTTCATGTCGATTCTCCTGAGATTTGAAGTTTGAGGCGAACTGCGCATCCGGAATGCTCAGCTTCCACATGTAGATACGCGATTGGGGCGGCGGTTGTTACTGCGCCAGGCGAGGCTTAATACTACTTTACGTTGGTGTTAAGAACACGCAGATGATATGATATGAGGTGAGGCTGTGATGCGCGTACTTTTTATCGGTGTATTGATCACGGGCGCTATGTGGGCTCAATCCGGCGACGCCCGGTTCGACGTTGCCTCGGTCAAGCCTGTGGACCCGAACGTTCCTCACAATGTCGGTGTCAAGATCTACCCGGGTGCGCGGGTGGTGATCTCCGCACTTTCGGTGAAGGGGCTGATTGCAGTCGCCTACGGCATGTCGTACTGGCAGATTTCGGGCGGGGAACCGTGGCTTGAGAAGGACATCTTCGATATCGAGGCGAAGTCTCCTGAAAATCTATTACCACGTGTCAAGACACTGCAGTACTCGAATTACGGAATTGAAGACGAGGTGTTGCGCGAGATGCTGCGGGGACTGCTGGCCGAACGTTTTCATTTGAAGGTCCACGTCGAGACGAAGATCGGGAATGTTTACCGCCTGGAGACCAAGGGGGATACGACTCGACTGAAGGCGACGGAAATGCCCGCGGATGGCGCCGCGGAGAAGAGCTTCGGGAGTATCGGGTTTGTGGGCGGGCGGTGGAGTATTTTCAGTACGTCGATGCCGCAACTGGCGAAGTTCGCCGCCGAAAACATTTTGCGCGCGCCGGTGGTGGATTCGACCGGCTTGCGCGGCATGTTCGACTACCGCCAACCAGTGGCGCTGCCGGAGGGCGAAGCCAACTATCGCGACAACACCGATTCGTTCCTGCGTTTCGTCGCGGAAGTGGGGCTGCGAATAGAGCGGGCGAAGGGGCCGGTGGAGGGCCTGGTGATCGATCGCGCGGAGCGGCCCGCGGCAAACTAGTACTTTGGCCGCCTGGTTTCGTCTGATTGCGAAGCGTAGTCCGACGGCCGGTTTACCTGGTTAAACTGCGGCGCCGAAGTAGGAACCCTGCGAGGGGCAGGGCGAGCAGTGCGAGGGTGCCCGGTTCAGGCGCCGAGGGGCCGGATTCCGCTACCGTGGCGTACTTCAGATCGTCAAGGTAGACCGTGTCGCCGGCGGGCTCGGGACTGGAGTAGACGATGGAGCGTATGTTCGAAGTGGTGCTGAGCAGGCCGATGAAGTACCTGTAACCGAGCTGAAAGTTGGCTGCCGTGGCGGGCACGACCGCAATGGAGGAGCCCGTGCCGTCGGGTCCGTCGAACGCTTCGATCTGGTGCACGCCTGCGGGGTTGTACATGTCGATGATGAAGAAGCCTGCGGCGAGCACCGGCGCATCGAAGCTGATGTTGATGTGGTAGCCGTTGTAGGGGGCGCGGTCATTCACCCAAAGAAATTTGGAAGATGGGTTGTAACAGCCCTCGCCGGTGCTGCCTTGGTTGTTGCACGAAGGAACGTAGCCGGAACCGACTTCCAGTGTGGGTTTGTCGCTGGAGATAGTCACGCCGGCGTAGGGATTGGTGAAGGCTCCGTCGGTCAGTCCCTCGAAAGTGAGGGTGGTCATGACGCCGCTGTTGGCTGCGACGCCGCTGGCGAAATCGGTGGAGTTCCCAGTGGGGTTCGAATTGTAGGCGACTACGGACGCGTGACCGGCGGTTACAGTCAGAGCTATGGCGGACAAGGTCAGGATGTGAAGTTTCAAAGTGTCTCCGAAGATACGCTCTAGGATAGCGCGAGATCCTTCGGATTTCCCAGTTCGATCAAGGCAGCGCTTCGATGGCAGGTACTAGGTCTCCCGTGAGGCGAAGTACGCTCCAGCGGGCCTTTTCGATGAGGTACTGGGTGTCGTAGAAGGCGATCCACTTTGCGTTTTCGGCGACGCGCGCTTCTTCCACCTGGCGCAGGGTGAGGCGTCCTTCCTGCATTTGGGCGAGGTTGACGCTGAGTTGTTCGCGGGCCACGTCAAGGTCGAGTCGCGCGACCTCGGCGGACATCTCGGCCTTCTTTACATCGCGGAAGGCCTGCTGCAAATCTGCGCTGAGCTGATTGCGCGCGCTGTTCAATTGCACACGTAGGTGGGCGATTTCGGTCTCGGTCTGCGACATCTGCGCCTTGACCCCGGGACCGCTGAAGACGGGTAATTGCACGGAGACTCCGATTTGCCCGTTGTGACGTTGGAAGGTGCGGAAGTAATCCTCGTAGTGGTTGAACTTAGCGAACAGACCGTATTGAGCGACGAGGTCGATGCGCGGGAGGCGGGCGGCCTGTTCGCCGCGCTTCTCCAGTCCTTTGGCGGCGATCTGCGATTGGAGCTTGCGTAGCTCCTTATTGGAATCCATGGCGGACTGGAGTGCCTGCTCTTCGGAAGTGGGGAGAGCGGCGGCGGGGCGCTGCTCGACGACGGGGCGTATGCGGTCATCGGCGGAGAGACCGGCGACCAGGGCGAGCGTGGTTTCGGCGGTGGCCTGTTCATTTTCGAAGGTGTCCACGAGTTGGCGGGAGCGGGCGAGTTGCAGGGCGGCCTGCTTTTCGGCCAGCGGGAGGGCGCGGCCTTCCTTCACCTGGGCCTGTATGGAGGCGAGCACGGTGTTGAGACTGTCGGAATCCTTGCGGGCCAGGGCGGCGATGCGGGCGGCGCGTTCGGCGTCGAGGTAAAGAGAGGCGGTGCGGTAGACCACCTGGTCTCGGCGATAGGCGATGTCGATGGCCGCACCGCGTAGTTGCTCCTTGGACTGGGCGACGACGTAGCTCTGCTGGCGATTGAAGAGGTACTGGTTGGCGTGCGCCTGCACGATGCTGGGGGCGGAGCCTTCGATGCTCATGGGGAAGCCGTTGCTGTAAGCGAGGCCGCTGCCGACGACGATGCGCGGCGCGAACGGGTCCTTGGCGATCTGCACGGCGTGGCGAGCGCCCTCCTCGTCGAGACGCGCCAGGGTGACGTCGGGATTCTGCTCCACGGCGCGACGGACCACATCGCGAAGGGTCATGGGAAGAATTGCCGCGTGCGCGGAGGTACAGAAAACCAGCCAGAGGATTGCTCGATTCGCCATGTTCTGATTGTAATGGTGATGCTGCAACGCTGATATGATGTTCAGTCCAGCGGGGTGTCGCCCTGCGCGGGAGGAATTATGTCATTTCAAACTTCGAAGACTACGTTGTCGATTGGGATTTGCGCCGTGTTGGGCGCGGGC
Organism: Candidatus Solibacter sp.; assembly: GCA_039932635.1. Taxonomy (GTDB): domain Bacteria; phylum Acidobacteriota; class Terriglobia; order Bryobacterales; family Bryobacteraceae; genus Solibacter. The sequence continues at coordinate 3,705 of JBDTPR010000302.1, read as the reverse complement.
GCGCTGCTCACGCTGGAAGCTCAGCAAGGAAGGGGCGGCGGCGGTCGCGGCGGATCTGGAGCCGGCGTGTTCACGATCCTGGACGCGGACAAAGACGGCGCAGTGTCGCGCCAGGAAATGAAGGCGGCGTTCGCGAAGTGGCTGTCGGATGGCGATACGGCGCGCAGCGGGTCGGTGACTCAGGAGCAGTTGGGCACGGTGCTGAATGCGGCGCTGCCGCAGCCCACGCCTCCTCCGGGTGCGGGGCGCGGGCCGCAGGCACAGAATCAGGTGGCGAAGCCCGAGGACGTGGAGAGGATGATGGCGGCCCTGCCGGATAAGGCTCCGGCTACGCCCAAGCAACCTCGCAAGGTCCTGGTGCTGGCGAAGGCTGCGGGCTTCGTGCACTCGTGCATACCGCTGGCGGCGAAGACCATGGAGGCACTGGGGACGAAGACGGGCGCGTGGACAGCCACGGTGACTTACGATTCGGCGGCGATTACAGCGGAGAATTTGAAGCAGTACGACCTGCTGTTTTTGGATAACACGACGGGCGCATTCCTGGACGATCCTAATGATGCGGCCGTGACGGCGGCGAGGAAGAAGGCGCTATTGGAATTCGTGCGCGGAGGCAAGGGTCTGGCGGGAATTCACGCGGCGAGCGATTCGTACCATCAGAGCGCTCCCGCGGCGGGCGGTGCCCCGGCGCCGGCATTCGGCGGTGGGCGCGGAGCGGGCGTGATGCTGGCCGGACAGATGGTGGCGGCCGGAGACAAGAATGGCGATAAGAAATTGGATCGCGCGGAATTCGACGGGCTGGCCGATGGATGGTACGACAAGCTGGATACGGAGCAGGCGGGGAAGGTGAAGCAGGAAAATTTCGTCGCGCGTTTCGGCGGGGTGCTGCCGCCCGCGCCGCCGCCCGCTCCGCGTACGCCCCCGCAGGGTCGCGATCCGCAGGTGGCCACGTGGCCTGAGTTTAATACCATGATCGGCGGATTCTTCAAGTATCACTGGCTGGATCCGCAGTTGATCACCACGAAGATCGACGACCCCAAGAGTCCCCTGACCGCGATGTTCGGCGGGAAGGAATTTGAGATCCACGACGAGACCTATACGTTTGGGATGGACACTTACTCTCGGACGAATCTGCACATCCTCACGAGTATCGATTACGACAAGATGAGCGCGGAAGATAAAGCGAAGGAAGACTATCCGCGAGCGGATCACGATTACGGTTTGAGCTGGATTCGCCGGGAAGGCAAAGGGCGCGTCTTCTATGAGGCGCATGGGCACAATGAGAAGATTTACGCGATGAAGCCGATGCTGGAGCATGTGCTGGCGGGCGTGCAGTACGCCATCGGCGATCTGAAGGCTGACGATAGCCCGAGTGTGAAGAAGTAGCGTCTCTGGCTCTGGCCGCGCGCTAGAATCAGCTGGTGAGACGTCGGGTAGCACTGCTCTTCGCGCTAGTAAGTACATCGGGCTTCGGCCAGTATTCAGGGCTGTCTTCAACGGCCGATGGGAGTTCGCTCTACTTCGTCAGCACGTTGCGGCTGCGGGATACAACGGAGCCCCGCAATGGAAAGGTGTTCACGGCGCGGGCGGCCGGGGTCGCATTGTTCCGCGCGCGTGAGCCCGAAGTTCCACCCGCGGATTCGCCCTCTTGCACCTTGGGCGGGTTCAGGGATTACTACGGTGCGGAAACTGCTTCTAACGGTGTGGTCGCCCTGACCTATACCGGGAATGCGAATGGCACGTGCTCGTTTCCTCTGTATCCGTTTCGCACGGAGGTCGGGGCGTCGAGTCTGGCGGGCGTGACTCGTATCAGCCCGAATGGGCGGTATGCGATCAACTTCAACCCGTTCACCGGCCGCCCGACGTCCAGCATCACGATCTCGTACGTCGACCTGCAGACGAATAAGTTGACCCCGGTGAACGTGCCCGCGGCGGCGTTTCCCGAATACGTGCAGGTGCCGTCCAGCGGGCTGCGGTCGATTGCGGACGACGGGACGGCGATCGTCGCTGTGACCGATGGCTCGCGTACCCGTCACGGGTTTATCTTGCGGCCCGGGTCGGAGCCGTTGCCATTCCCGCAGGGCTTGCCGCTGGCTATCGACGCGGCGGCGGCCCACATATTGATGCAGGGGCAGGAAGGCCTGTTTTTGCTCGACATGGCGACCGGCCGTGCGACTCTGTTGCTTCCGTCTGATCTGCCGGCGTTCGGATTCCGTATGAGCGACGATGGGCGGCGCTTGATGTATATCAGCGCGGGACAGGTCCACGTGCGTGATACGTTCACGATGCTGGATCTCACCCTGTCGAGCGACGCCGTCGCAGATGCCACGATGTCGGGCGACGGCCAGGTAGTACACGCGGTGACCTCTAGGGGCGCGTTGCAGAAGATCGCGGTGGATACAGGTGCGGTGGTGGAGTGGATCGGACGGACGCCATACCTCGCCGCGACATCCACGTTAACGCCTGGTCTGATCGCGACGTTGGGCGGTGTGGCGCTGTCGGATATAGTGCTCGACGGGACGGTGCCCTACCAGGCGTGGCTGGGGAATTTGACGATGTGGATCGGCGAGCGCAAGGTGCCAGTGTTCCACCTGGAGCCGAACAGTGTGAGCTTTCTGGTGCCGTGGGACATTCACGCGGAGAACGGGAAGATCCGGATTCAGGCGGAGGTGCAGGGCGAGCGTACTCCGTTCTATTTCCCGGAAGTTATCGTGGGGATGGCCGACCAGCTATTTCCGCGTGCGGGCCTGGTCACGCGGGCGAATTGGGAGCCGTTCTTCGTCGGTCCGGTGAGTCCGGGAGAGATCATCCATGTCTTCGCGTTGGGCTTCGGGTCCGTGTCTCCCGAGGTGCCGGAGGGAGCGCTTGCTCCGGCGGCGGAGCCTTATGCGCGCCTTTCACAGACGCTGGTTTGCGGAAATCTCGATGTGCTTTACGCAGGGCTGGCGCCATACAATGTGCAGCGGATTTATCAGTTGGACTTGCGGATCGGACCTAAATCCGGCTACCAGCAGTTCAGCTGTACGTTGGGCGGCGGGGCTCCGTTTATCTTCCTGACGCTCAACGTGATGCCTTAACGTGCGCCTGCGCGGGGTTTGGTATCATAGAAGATAGCTTTGCTCTCCCTAAATAACATCTCCATGCGCTTCGGCGCCCGAACCTTGTTCGAAGACGTTACTTGTACGTTTCTGCCGGAACGGCGTTACGCAATCTCCGGTCCCAATGGGGCCGGCAAGTCGACCTTGATGAAGATCCTGACCGGCGATATCGAGCCGACCAAGGGATCTGTTACCCGACCGAAGAAGTTCGGTGTGCTGCGGCAGGACCAGTTTGCGTTCGACCAGTACCGCGTGATCGATACGGTGATCATGGGCAACGGGCCTTTGTGGAAGGCGCTGGCGGAACGCGACGAGTTGTACGCCAAGCCGCACGACGAACTCACCGATGAAGACGGCATGCGCCTCGGCGAGCTCGAGGGCATTGTCGGCGAAGAGGGTGGGTACACGGCGGAGAGCGACGCGGCTACCCTGCTCGACGGGTTGGGCGTGGAAGATGCGCTGCACGAACGGTTGATGGGCGAAATCCAGGGCGGGCAGAAGGTGCGCGTGCTGCTGGCGCAGGCGCTGTTCGGCACTCCGCCGTTGTTGCTGCTGGACGAACCTACGAACCACCTCGATCTGGATTCGGTCCACTGGCTGCAGGATTACC
>JBDTPR010000301.1:0-7741 GCA_039932635.1 Candidatus Solibacter sp. | reverse complement strand
AATTACGCTCTCGAGGGATTGCGAGGTGGCGATGCCGGCGTAGCGCCCACCGCTGCGCAGGGCCATAGTCTGTAGCCCGGAACAGTACTCGTCGAAGGCTGCGGTATAGCGTTTGCGCGCGTCGTCGTCGAAATCCAGCTTCATGCCGGCGCCGGTTTCCGAATCGCGCAGTTCTAATTCGCCGGTCCACGGCGGCACGCGATCTTCATCGGCCCATATCTGCAGCAGCATTAACTCGTGGCCGAAATCGGTGAGATATTGCAGGGCTTTTTCGCAATTATTGTCGTCCAGAAAATCGGAGACGATAATCACCAGGCCGCGCTGCGAATTAGCTCCGATAAATTCCCGGATCGAGGCCAGATAATCGGTAACGCCGGCGGCTTTATAGTTGGAAAGCCCATTCATCACACCGGAGAAACGGTGGCGTCCGCCAGCCGATACCAGCCGTGCACCGAGATGCGAGGAGAAGCCTTGGATCTCGATGGTGTCGAGGCGCACCAACCCGACGTAGCAGAGCGCGCCGGCGAGTTTCCGGGCAAAATCGAATTTCGCGCCGCCATGCGCGAGCATCGAATTGCTGGTATCGAGCAGCAGGCGCACCGGGACGCGCGGCTCCACCTGAAACATTTTGAGAAAGAGTTTTTCCAGGCGCATGTAGGCGCGCCAATTCACAGCACGCAGATCGTCGCCTTGGTGAAAATTGCGGTGGTCGAGAAACTCCTGGCCGGAGCCGGGGAAACGCGATTTATTGTGGCCGCCCACCAGCCCGGCAAAAGACTTCTGCCAGTGAATGGTGAGTCGTTCGAGTTTCTCCAGAAACTCCCGGTCAAGCAGCGGGGCGGAGGCCATACGTCACCTACGCCACGGAGGTCTGGGCGCGGACTCCCTTGAGGATCGCCGTCAAAATGGTTTCCGGCGTCTGCCCGTCGGCATGGGCGTCGAAGTTCAGGATGATGCGGTGCCGCAGTACGGCGGGCGCCACCTTGATCACGTCTTCCACCGAGAGGTGGAAACGCCCGCGCATCAGGGCCAGCACGCGGCCGCATTCCACCAGCGCCTGCGCGCCGCGCGGAGAACTGCCGAAGCGCACGTATTTGCGCGCCAGCTCGTGAGCTTCCTTCTGATCGCTCTGCGTGGCCATCACCAGTTGGATGGCGAAATCGCGCACGTGCGGCGCCACCATGACCTCGCGGCAGACCGAACGCACCTGCTGAATCTCTTCGCGATTCAGGACCGGCATCGGCGTCTCTTCTTCGCGCGCGATGGTGCGCTCCACAATCCGGCTGAGTTCGTCGCGGCTCGGATAGGTGACCAGAATCTTCATCAGGAAGCGATCCAACTGCGCTTCGGGCAGCGGATAGGTGCCTTCCATTTCGATGGGATTCTGCGTGGCCATGACCAGGAAGGGCGCTTCCAATTCGTGCGTGGTGGTGCCGCTGGTCACGGTCCGCTCCTGCATGGCTTCGAGCAGCGCCGACTGAGTCTTGGGCGTGGCGCGGTTGATCTCGTCGGCCAATACCAGGTTGGCGAAAATAGGGCCGTACTGGAAGCGCAGCGTCTTGCCACCGCGCTCGTCGCTCTCCATAATCATGCTGCCCACAATGTCGGCGGGCATCAGATCGGGAGTGAACTGAATACGCGAGTACTTGAGCGAGAGGGTCCGCGCCAGGGTACGCAGCAGGGTAGTCTTCCCGAGGCCCGGGACTCCTTCCAGCAACACGTGCCCACCCGAGAGCAGGCAAATGAGCACGCCTTCGACCACGTCGTCCTGACCTACGATGATTTTCGCAATTTCCCGGCGGACGGCGTTCAACCGGTCAACAGCTTTCTGGAGAGTCGCTTCGGAGCCCACGTTCTTCATTGTAGAGCAGCAGACGGCTTACCACAGGATGGGTATTGCGGGAAATCGGGGGAATTCAAGGAATCGATTGCGCCGGCCTATGCTTCGGCCTGTAAATTGTTTTGGTCGCCCATCTGGGAGACCAGCACATGCAGCACGTCCGCCATCTCAGTGAGCGCGTTGCGCGATTGTTGCGGAGCCAGGGTGCGGGTGAGCCGCGACCAGATTCGCATCAATTTATAGTCTAGGATGAGGAGCTTGTTCTCGATCGAGGTCAACTCAAGATCGGTAGCGTGCTCGATGATGTACTTGACCACATGGTAGTCGCGTTCCAGGGCATGCTCCAAGGGAGCCAGGTCGCTTTCGGTCTTAATCCGCTGCAATACGGACGAAATGCCGAACCGCTCATCGTCCTGGTAGTTGGCTTGGCTATGTTGCTGCGCGCTGCGGAGCAGCAGTACGCAACTGTAGCGAAGCCAGTACACGAACAAAACCACCGATATTGCAATGATAAAAACGCTAGTTATCATCTGGATTAACAGTGTTCGTTAATAGGGTACTAGGTCAACCATGACGAGTCTAGCACCCGAATTCCCGGGATGCAATAGATTTCGCGTAGAACTTTGTGCTTATCATCTCTGCTATCGAAACTAAGGTATTCTCCCTAAGTACTTACGAATCAGTGGCGAAGCGGCACTAGGTTGATCTCCTTACGCTCTTTCCCGCGGGGCATCCAGACAAACCAGGCACGGCCGATCGGAATAATCTGAGGTGTATAGCCGGGCGCTGAAACCCGAACATGATGAGGCTCGGCCAGAGTGGAGAGCAAATATACCCCTCGAATGTCGGCATCCACATGAAAGAACGGAGGTTGCCCGGCAGGGTCATCCTCCACCTTAGCCCAGGGAATGGGCTGGTGGGACACCGCATCGCGTACTAGTCCCTCGACAATCCAAGTGGGCGCGGAACGGTCCGCCGCGCGTGCCGCGGTGAAGTTGACGGCCGCCCCCGCCCACCAGAACGCGAAGAACACGCACCCGAAGAGCAGGCCGAAAATGACAGCGAGGCGTAGTACCGCGCGGGACCAGCGGCCTCCCGCAGTTTCCGGCACATCGTCCCAGTCGTCGGGCGGCTTAGTTCCCCGCCAGAGACTGCGCCACATCCCTGCCAGGGTACTCATAGTCTTGCAACTGTCCAGTCAGGTAATTCTCGTACGCAGCCAGGTCGAAATGGCCGTGCCCGCTCAGGCAGAACAGAATGTTGCGCTGCCGCCCTTCCTCGCGGGCCATCAGGGCCTCGTCCACCGCGGCGCGTATGGCGTGCGACGATTCGGGCGCGGGGAGAATGCCCTCGGTGCGGGCAAAGGCGAGCGCGGCTTCGAAGACCGGGAGCTGGGGATACGCTTTGGCTTCGATCTGCCCGAGTTTGAGCAGATGGGAGAGCAGCGGCGAGGAGCCGTGGTAGCGCAAGCCGCCGGCGTGAATGCCCGGGGGCACGAAATCGTGGCCCAGCGTGTACATCTTAATGAGAGGCGTGAGCTTGGCGGTGTCGCCGTAATCGTAGGCCAGCGTGCCCTTGGTGAGACTGGGGCAGGCGCTCGGTTCCACGGCGACAATGCGGGGACCCTTGCCCTTCAGCCGGTCGAGCACGTAGGGCAGCGCGAGTCCGCCGAAATTGCTGCCGCCGCCGAAGCAGCCGATCACGACTTCGGGCTCTTCGCCGGCCAGTTCCATTTGCAGTTTGGCTTCCTGTCCGATCACGGTCTGGTGCAGCATAACGTGATTCAGGACGCTGCCGAGCGCGTAGTTGGTGTCGCTATGCGTGGCTGCGTCTTCCACCGCCTCGCTGATGGCGATGCCGAGGCTGCCCGGCGAATCGGGCGTTGCGGCCAGAATGGCGCGTCCCGAGTTGGTCTGCGGACTGGGACTGGAGAAGACCTCGGCGCCCCAGGTGTGCATCATCATGCGGCGATAAGGCTTCTGGTCGTAGGAGATCCGCACCATGTACACGGTGCATTCGAGGCCGAACATCTGGCAGGCAAGCGAGAGCGCGCTGCCCCACTGCCCCGCCCCGGTTTCGGTGGCCAGGCGTTTGATGCCGGCGCGCTTATTGTAGTAGGCCTGCGGGACGGCGGTGTTGGGCTTGTGACTGCCGGCGGGGCTCGTGCCTTCGTACTTGTAATAGATGTGGGCGGGGGTGTCGAGCAGTTTCTCCAGGCGGCGCGCACGATAGAGCGGGGTGGCGCGCCAGAGCCGGTAGATGTCCATCACCTCGCCGGGAATATCGATGGTGGCGTGGGGCGAAAACTCCTGCTCGATCAGTTCCATGGGAAACAGCGGCGCCAGGTCCTGCGGCGTCAACGGCGCATGGGTACCGGGGTGGAGTGGCGGATCCATTGGTTCTGGCAACGACGGCAGAACGTTCACCCATACAGAGGGAATCTGGCTATCCGCGAGCAGGAATTTGGAGTGCTCGGACATTGGTGAGCTTACTATATCAACGTTCGCGCGGTATACAATACCTAGCGTGAACCGACGAACTTTCCTTGCGGTGGCAGGCGCCACGGTCTCGGCCGCGGCCGTCAGCGACATTCCGATTATCGACACGCATATACACCTCTTCGACCCGACCCGTCCGCAGGGCGTACCGTGGCCCGGGAAGGACAACGCGGCGTTGTACAAGCCCGCACTGCCCGACCGGTATCGCAAGCTCACGGCGGCGCTGGGAATCAAGGGCGCGATCGAAGTGGAAGCGAGCCCGTGGCTGGAGGACAATCAGTGGGTGCTGGACGTGGCGGCCAAGGACAAAATCCTGGTGGGCACGGTGGGCGATCTGGAACCCGGGTCGGCGGACTTCGCGAAACAGCTCGAGCGCTTCCACAAGAATCCGCTGTTCCGTGGGATTCGGTACGGGAATTTGTGGGGGCGGAAATTCGCGGAGGAGGCGGCGAAACCGGCATTCATCGCGGATTTGAAACGCCTGGCGGCCGCGGGACTGGTGATGGACTCGGCGAATCCCGACACCGCATTGGTGGAGACCATAGTGCGGATCACGGATAAGGTTCCGGAGTTGCGCGTGGTGGTGGACCATTTGCCGCAGCTCAATCCACCGTCGGACGCGGCGGCGCGCAAGGCGTACGAAGCCAATCTGCGCGAGTTGGGGAAGCGGCCCCAAGTGTATGTGAAGCTGTCGCAGATTTTCCAGAAGGCGAACGGGAAAACCATCGAGGACTTTGCGTACTACCGGCCGCGGCTGGATGAAGTGTACGGCGTGTTCGGCGAAGATCGCGTGATCTACGGCAGCGATTGGCCGAATAGCGATCAGTGGGCGCCGTACGACAAGGTGCTCGGACTGGTGCGCGATTATTTCAAGGACAAGAGCCGCGCGGCGCAGGAAAAATATTTCTGGAAAAATTCGGTGGCGGCGTATCGCTGGGTAAAGCGCGACGCGACGCAACCCGCGTAATCGGATATGATTTCGGCAGGGAGCCGCTCATGAATCGACGACAATTTTTACGGACTTCGACTTCGGCAGTGCTGGCCGCTGAGATGGCGGCGTATGCCGATACCGCGATCCCGAAAGGGCCGCTCGGCAAGACCGGCCTGCAGGTCACCAGGATCACGCTGGGTGGCGCGCACATGCGCTTCGGCACGGAAGAGAACGCGCTCGCCATCATCCGCCGCGCGCTCGAGCTGGGGATCAACTTCTTCGATAGCGCGGCGAAGTACAACGATGGCGAGAGCGACGCTTGCTACGGGAAGGTCTTCACGCCCGCGATACGACAGAAGATCGTGCTGATGTCGAAGGCGGAGAAGCGCACTAAGGACGAGGCCATGCTGCAGCTCGAGAATACGCTGCGGCGCATGAAGACAGATTACCTGGATTTGTGGCAGTGCCATGAAGTGGTCACGCAGGCGGAGGTGGACAAGATCCTGGCACCCGGCGGCTCGCTCGAGGCCTTCGTGCTGGCGAAGAAGCAGGGCAAGGTGCGCCACATCGGCTTCACGGGGCACGCCGATCCCGAGGTGCACCAGCGCTTGCTCGCCAGCTTCGACGGCTGGGAGACGGTGCAGCATCCGGTGAATCTGGTGGACCCGCACTATCTGAGCTTCATACAGAATGTGCTGCCCAAGGTGCGCGCCAAGGGGCTCGGGCTGCTGGCGATGAAGTGCAATGCGATGGGCGGGATCGGGAAAAATAAGATCGCGTCGTATGCCGAGTGCCTGCGCTTCACGTTGAGTCAGGACGTGGACACCGTGGTCTCCGGCGCCACTACGGTGGACGAGTTGGAACAGAACGTGGCTACAGTGAAGGCGTTCCACAAGATGACTCCGAAAGAGGTCTCGGATATGTTGTCCCGAACCAAAACGGGTCCGGTGGGCGTGAAGGTGGAGAACTACAAGAAGGCGCCGACGGGAGGAGCAATCCTGCATCGCGACGGCGACCGCGCGTAGGCTGGTCGAATGTCAGTCCGTACGGCGTTTCTGAAGCTGCATCTCTGGGTGGGCCTGGCCGCTGCCGTGCTGGTGTGTCTGATCGCCGTCACCGGCGCCCTGCTGGTCTTCGAAGGCGAGATCGATCGCGCGCTGAACCCCAAACTCTTGATCGTGGCGCCGCAGTCGCAGAACCGTCCTCTTACCGAACTCCTTGCAAATGTTCGCCAGAGGTTCAAGGGTAATACGCCGACCAATGTCTTAGTGCAGGCGCGCCCCGATCTGGCCTGGCCGGTAAGCCTCGCCAAAAACGGGACCGCCGCTTACATCAATCCGCACACCGGCGAGATCACCGGCAGCCGCATACGCGACGCTGCCTTCGTGGTCAAGGTCCACCGGCTACACACCAGCCTGCTGGCCGGAAGGAAGGGGCAAATCCTGGTGGGAGTCGCCACCGCCGGTCTGATATTCCTGATGATGACTGGCTTGATTCTCTGGTGGAAACGCAAGCTGCTCGCCATCAAGACCGATGGATCCTGGCGCCGCATCAATTTCGATCTGCACCACGTTTCGGGCATCTACTCGATCGTCTTTCTCTTCGTCATCGTGGGCACCGGGCTGCTCATGTCCTTCCACGATCAATTGATTCCCGTGGTGGAGGTCTTCATCGGCAACACTGCCAAAGAGAGGCCCAAGCAACGCCCCGAGTCCACCGCGCCCCAGCAGCAAGGCACGCCCGCCATCACGGCCGACCGGGCGCTTCAAATCGCGCAGTCGCAACTCCCCGGAGCCAGCCCCACCTATCTCTTCCTGCCCGTTGGCCCCAAAGCCACGTACGATTTCGGCTTCAAATTTCCTGAGGACGGCACACCCGGAGGACGCAGCCGCGTGGTGCTCGATCAGTATTCCGGTGCGGTGCTCTGGCTCGACAACGCGCGCAAGGTGACCACCGGCGTGAAGTTCTCCAACAACCTCCGCCCGCTGCACACGGGCGACCTCTATGGCTGGCCGTCGCGCATTCTCTACGCGCTCGCCGCCTTCAGCGTCTTCATTCAGGCGATCAGCGGCATCGTGATCTGGGCGCTCCGCTTTTTCCGAAAGAAGAACAACGTTCCAACGCCGGCCACCGACGCGATCGAAGTTGCGTAGACTACCAGATCTACTGCTGTCCCGCCACATACGGCGTGATGGTGGCAGGCCGCGCATCCGCGTCCACTACCCACATCTGTCGTCCGCTGAAATAGCGCGCCAATTCCGCATCGCGCGCCGGATCCATTTCGTGCGCCCACACCACCTTGGCCTGGTCGATGGACGCGGCGTTGTACACCCACTCCTCGAAGAAGTTGTGGTCCGCGCGATAGTGCACGATCGCCAGTTGCCGCCCCGGCATGCTTTCCAACTGTCGCAATACGCGCGCGCGCTGCACGTTCCCCGGACGCGTGTAATACCAGGTCATCGGCCAGTCGGG
>JBDTPR010000300.1:0-7753 GCA_039932635.1 Candidatus Solibacter sp. | reverse complement strand
GGAGCAATTCGACGGCGGCCCCTGTGCCCTTGCGGCCGAGGCGGTCAGCAACAGGGCGAGAATTGCGCCGAGCTTAGCGTAGCCCTGCGCTGTTGGTCTGGCCTTCTTCATACCAAACTCCCTTGCGCCTTGGGATTCTGAAAATTTCATGACAGTAGTTCTCCTGCACCTGATCCGGGAAGTGGCGCCAAAAAGGGTCACCGAGTGATGAATTATTTTGTGGAAGTGTCTGAACCGGGATGCCTGTGGAAGGTCTGCCGAACATCACCGGGTTGCTGGCCGCCCTGCCGGCGGTGATCCGTGCATTTCGGATCGATCCCGTCACGATGCTGAGGTCGGAGTAGTTGCTACCCTCGCCAGGCGACGCCGACATTCAACTTCTTTTTGGCGTACTCGAAGCTCCGTTCCAGATCCACGCGCTGCTGCTCTTTCAAGGCCTCGTCCATCACTGGCGCGCGCTTGCCGGGAACATCCTCGATCACCATGGCCCCCATGAACGCATGCCCGCTCTTGGCCAACTGTACAAACCGCGCGAATTCCCACGCCGGCATCTTAGGGAACGCCTTCCAGAAATCCGCCTCCAGGTACGGCAGCACTCTCGGCGGACGTCCGGTGATGATTTCCAACTGCATCGACGATTGCGGGCACAGCCGCCGGAACTCGCGTACGAACCGCGCCATATCCACATTGCCATCGCCCAGCGCGACCCACTGCCCGCAGGACCCGCGCGCATCCTCGAAGACCACCGAATCGCGCACGTGCGTGGTCACCACATACGGCGCCAGATGTTCCAACGCGACGAACGGGTCTTCCACGCACCAGATCGGATTGCCCGTATCCAGGCAGGCGGCCACGAAATCCTTGCCAGACTCCTCGATAATCGTCTTCACCTCGCGCCCCTGCAAATCGCCCGAGTGATTCTCCAGCGCGATCTTGAGCCCCAGCTCCACCGTCTCGGAGCGCACCGATCGGAACAACTTGATCGTGTTCTCCATGTGCGCCTCGATCGGTAGCGGCCCCAGCCGGTCTTCGCTCGACCCCATGTAGCAGCGCATCGATTTCGACCCGACCGCCTTGGTCACCTTTAGGCCGTCCAGCAACTGCTGGCGCGCCGGCGGACCGTTCTTGTTGAACGCCTTGGCCGAGTCGCAAATGCAGCCCATGCCGCTGTCGATGCTGATATTCAATTCGCGGGCGCGATCCTTTACCTTTTGGAGGTTGCCGGGTTCCAGCGGGCCGTAGTCGGCCAGTGCGGAGAATTGGATGGTGTCCAGTTTCAGGCCGGCGGCGTAGTCCAGCAGTTGCGTGCCCTTCCACTTGAAGGCGCGCAGGGAATAGGTGTCGAACCCCAGTTTGACAGGGACTTCTTCGGCGGCCGATGCCGAGAACGCGGCCGCCGCGGCAGGTAAAGTCTTCAAAAAGGTTCGACGCTGCATGCTGCTACTGTAGCGCACCGCCGCGGGCTTGGCATGCGCCGTGCAACAGCTCTGTGCATGGACCGCCAAAGTGCTGATAAGTCAGTGTTTACCAAGCCCGGTCGGACCGCTTGGCCGTGCCGATTGGGCACACCGGTGTGACACCTTGGCATCACACTGCGGCCGCCGTAAGTCCTGCTATAATTTAGGATTAACACTCACACGTCAGGTCGAACCATATTGCGCATGAAGTGCATTACTATATTTTTGTGCTGTGCGGCCGCAACTAGCGCCGCCGACTTTACCACCGGACAGGCGGCTCGCCTGGTCATCGGCCAGACCACGTTCACGGCCCAGGATTCGAACTCCAGCGACACTGTCCTCGGCGCCGCCAGCGGTCTCGCCTACGCCGCCGACACCCTGTTTGTCGCCGACTCGAACCGCGTGGGCGCCTCGCCCAACAATCACAGGGTCCTGCTGTTCCAGAACCTCTCGGGTATGCTGCCCCGGCCGACCGACGCGCTGAGCTATACCAGCAAGTGCCCGGTCTGTGTTGGCCACGCCTCCGTGGTGCTTGGCCAGCCCGATTTCACCACCACCACCGAAAACGTGCCTGCCTCGCGTACCACGCTGCGCCTGCCCACGTCCATCGCCTCCGACGGCGTGCACCTGGTGGTGGCCGATACCAACCACAACCGCGTCCTCATCTGGAACCGCATTCCCTCCAGCAATAACGCACCCGCCGACGTAGTGGTCGGCCAAGCCTCGTTCACTACGGCCACAATTCCTCCCAACAACACGCCGACCTCGAAGTCGCTCCGCGGACCCCAGGGCGTGTGGATTCAGAACGGAAAGCTCTATGTGGCCGACACGCAAAACAATCGCGTGCTGATCTATAACACCATCCCCACCACCAACGGAGTTGCCGCCGACGTCGTCCTCGGCCAGCCCGATTTCACCACCTTCGTCGAGCCCGATCTGACCCAGCAGAAGAACGAGGTGTCGCCCTCTAAACTGCTCAATCCGGTATCCGTGAGCTCCGATGGCGTGCGCCTTTTCGTCACCGACCTTGGCTACAACCGGGTCCTGATCTGGAACTCGATTCCCACCAGCAACGCGCAGGCCGCCAATGTGGCCATCGGCCAGCCGGATTTGAACACCTCCATCGCCAACAACGCTTATTCGGTGGATACCACGGTCGGCGCCACGCCCCCCCTGAAACAGACCCCGGTGCTCTGCACCGAATCCAACGGTACCGACACCAATAGCAACCCGACCTACCCGGCAGTCTGCAAGGCGACCTTGAGCTTCCCGCGGTTTGTACTTGCGGCCAACAATCGCCTGTTCATCGCCGATGGCGGCAACGATCGCGTGCTGGTCTACAATCAGATTCCCACCGCCAGCGGCGCCTCGGCGGATCTGGTAATCGGCCAGATCGGCGGGTCGGTGAATCAGGCTTCGGATGCGGCGGATTCGCTGCGCACTCCTATGTCGCTGGCCTGGGACGGCATCAACCTGTACGTCAGCGATTCCTACAATCGCCGCATCACGGTCTACTCGATCGGCGAGAATACGGTTCCCTACGCCGGCGTGCGCAACGCCGCCAGCATCGATATTACGGCGCGCGGACGCATCACCTTCGCGGGCAACATCCAGGCCGGCGATATCGTCGAGATCAATATCGGCGGCACCCAAAGCACGGACACCGCGGGTGTAGTCACCAGCACGGGCGGGTCCGACTATAAATACACCGTTGTGAAGGACGACACCATCAGCAGCATCGTCACCAAGATCGCCACGCAGATGAACGCCTCGAACGACGGCGCGGGCGACCCGCTGGTTTACGCGACGCCCAATCTGTCCACCGGGGAAGTCCTGCTCACCTCCAAGCAATCCGGCGCGAACGGCAACGCAACCACCTTATACGTGAAGATCTCGGCGGCCAGCAGTGCCACCACCGCGCAACTTGTCGCGGCGGCCAGCGGCAGTGTGCTGGCGGGCGGCGGCGACGCGGCCTCGATTGCGCCCGGCAGCATCGTCTCGCTGATCGGCACCGATCTTTCCAGCGATACGGTTTCCGCCGACCTCACGCAGCCGACGCTGCCCAATAAGCTCGGCGGCACCCAGGTGTACTTCAACGGAATTCCCGCGCCCCTGACGCTGGTCTCGCCCGGCAAGATCAACGCGCAGATTCCCTGGGAACTCGGCGATACCACCAGCATCAGCGCCTTCATCCGCAGCGAGCGCGCCGGGGGTTCCGTGACCGTGACCACTCCCGTGGCGGTTACCATTGTGATTGCCAACCCTGGGATTTTCGCCCAGCCAAACACCGATCCCTCGGTGGGCCTGGTCTATCACGCCTCCAGCAACGCCACTGGCCTGATCTCCGTCGATGGCACCGCCACTGCCGCCGATACCGCGACCGTGGGCATCGAAGACCGCGTCTACACGTACACGGTGCAGAGCGGCGACACCGTGACCGGAATCCGCAACGCGCTCATCAACTTGATCAACCAGGATCCCAAAGTAACCGCGAGCCCGTCGGGCGAATTCCAGCGCATCATATTGAAAGCCCGCGTGCAGGGTCCGGACGGCAACGGCATCGCGTACTCGGCCTCCGCCAGTTCCTCCGCTACCGTCATCATGACCGCCATCGGCGGCGAACTCTGCTGCGCCGCGATCGCCAATTCCCCGGTGACGCGCGAGAATCCAGCGACCCCCGGCGAGTACATTTACGTCTATGCCACAGGGCTCGGCGTGCCGGTGCTCACCGACGCCAATAAGGACTTGATTCAGACCGGCACACAGTATCCGCAGGGCGGACCTGTGACCAGCCCGGCCAGCTTCGTGAACGCCATCGCCGGCGGCAAGACGGCCGACGTGATCACCGCCACCCTGATGCCGGGTAGCGTTGGAATCTACCAGGTGCTGCTCCATCTGAATCCCGATCTGCCCACCGACGACTTCTCTCAGCTCACCATCGCGCAGGACGTGTTTGTGAGTAATATCATCACTCTGCCAGTGGTAAATTCGGGCGCCGCTCAATAATCGCGTAGATTTCACCCACCCTGTGACGGGCCGAGGGCGGTACCAGGTGCTCCCAGGGAAGACCCTGTGCGATTCGCTCGCGCACCTCGCTGGCCGACACTGGGTCGTAATCCCCGCTCAAGTCGAGGCGCTGGAATGCCGCGGCGCCGTCCACCCCTTCCACCGTTGGCGCGACATATTCGCCGTGGCGCGCTGCCACCAGAAAATCGAATTGCCCGAGCATTTCCTGTAGCGCCCCGGCGCGTCCGTAATCCCAATTCACGATCCGCTCGGCGGCGTCTCGTCCGCACAAAAAGCTCTGGCGGACATCGCTGCCGTATGCCTCGCGGCATTCCGCGGAAATTTCCAGGAATAGTCCGCCGTCGGCGGCAGCGATGGAAAATCGCGGAAATTCCCTCACTGCCGATGCTAAAACTGCCAGGCGCTGCGAAAAAGATGCACCTGAGTATGTCTTGTGAGGAAATTCTCGTGGCAATACGAACACGACTTCGTCCACCACATTCAACGCTGCACCCGCAACGGCCAGATGTGCCACGGTAACTGGGTTGAAACTACCCGGAAATACCCCAATCCGTTTAGGTTGCGCCACATTCCGCCTGAAGAATTCCATCTGCAAACTGCCCTATCCGCATATCCCCCCGAATCTCAATTCGGGCCTCCCTGTCTGAAATGCGCGAAAAGCCCCAAAACCTACCCTCATGCTAGGGATGAGAGTGTGGGGTTTGGCGCTACTTGTCACCTGGGGTTCAGGACACTAAAGGCGCCTTCCACAAAAAACCACGGGCGCAGGGGGTGAACCCTGCGCCCGAGGCTTTTCCTTAACGGAAGGGAGAACTTACGCCGCGTTAGCCAGCATTTCGACACTGTCGGCAGTTTCGGCGTCGAACTCGTGACGGTCTGCCGCTTCCTGGCACTTGATGCAGTACTTGGTCCACGGTACCGCGTCCAAACGCTTGATTTTAATGTCTTCTTCGCAGTGCATGCAAACACCGTAGCTGCCGTCCGCGATGCGCACCAGCGCACCCTTCACGTTGCGAAGCAGGTTGGATTCGCGGTCGAGGTTGCGGATGGCGAGTTCCCGCTCGCCGGCAAGCTGCACCTCATCAATTGCATCCGGGGTCTTTTCGATAGCGATGTCTTCCCGGTTACGGAGCCCGGCGGAGAGTTCCGCCTGTTTGGCTTCCAGAATCGCTTTGTATTTGTTGATTTCGGTCTGAGTCATTGTTTCCATCTCCTTTTGAGCCGGAGTTTTTTTCTTTTTATTTGTTGTCTTTAGCTCGGTTTGCCACCGTAACCATATAGACGAGAAATTTAGCTAAAGGTTTCAATCTCTGAGCCCCCTCGTTGGAGCCATCTTCCCGTCGATTCTGTCCCAGCAACACCAGCACGGTTCTACATCCTAGCAATCGGTATGCCAAACTCTGGCCACCCGAAAACGACCTCTGCGGAACACTCACACAGCGTCATACGATACCCTATATCGGCCAAATGCTAAACTTTATCTTTAGACAACTGCACAATCATTTCGGGAACGTCGCGCTCTAACTAATACGCGCAATCTTTAAGTGAACGGGCTCACCAGAATTCTCAAATTCCGTTTGGCCGCTCTGGCCGCCTGTCTGCTCTTTTGCGGCAGTGGGGCCGGGTTCCTGTCCCTTTTGGGGCTTCAGAACGACGAAGCCCTTTTCGCCAACGGCATCTTCAAGCCCTATGCCGTCGCCGACGTCCTACGCATCGGTCACTCCACTCTCCCTTTGATGCTGATGAGTTATCTCGGCACTCTTAAATCCTGGATCTACCGCCCGATATTCCAGCTATTCGGCGCCGGAGTGGTCGCGATGCGCCTGCCCATGCTTCTGGCCGGAGCCGCCAGCGTCTGGATCTTATACATTCTATTGCGCCGTCTCGCCGGAGAACGGGCCGCGCTCTTCGGTTGCGGCTTGCTCGCCGCGGACTCGATGTATCTCCTCACCAGCACCTTCGACTGGGGTCCGGTGGCTTTGCAGCACCTCCTCCTGCTGTCCGCCATGACGCTACTCCTCGCGTTCTCCCGCAATCCACAGCCGCGGCTGCTCTTCTGGGCCTGCTTCCTGCTTGGCCTGGTGATGTGGGACAAAGCGCTGGCCCTGTGGATGATCGGCGGCCTGGGCGTCGCCCTCCTGGTGGTAGCGCCGCGGCAGGTTTGGTTGCTGCTCACCCTGCGTCGCGTCGGAATCGCCGTGCTGGCCTTCGCGCTGGGTGCAATGCCCCTGATTATTTACAATATCCATTATCCGCTGGCCACATTTCGCGGCAATACTTCCTGGGATACCAGCGATTTCCCGGGCAAAGCCCGACTTCTGAGGGGCACCGCCAATGGCAGCGCCCTGTTCGGCTGGCTGAATAATGAGGACTGGCAGACCGCCCAGCCGAATCTGCCGAACGGCGTCGGAGAGTCGTCATCTGCCAAGATATCGGCACTCTTCGGCCATCCGCGCCGATCTCTGCTGCTCTACGCCTTCATTCTTGCCCTACTGTTGACGCCCCTGGCGCGAGGCAAGGCCCTTCGGGCAATCCTATTCGCCCTGGTGGCCCTGATAGTCGCCTGGATTCAGATGGCGATCACGGCGAATGCCGGGGGCAGTGTGCACCACGCCATCCTGCTCTGGCCCCTTCCACAGATGATCATCGCAATTTCCTTCGCCGCCGCCTCGCGACGTCTCGGAACTGCCGGTATTCCGGCACTCGCAGCGCTCCTGGGAGTACTGATGATCTCCGGACTCCTGGTCACTAATGAGTACCGGGTGTTAATCGTGCGTAACGGCGGCAGCCAGAATTGGACCACCGCGATCTTCCCCCTTGCCGACTACATGAAGGCCACACCCGCCAAAAACATCTTCTGTGTCGATTGGGGCATGGTGGACAGTCTGCGCCTCATGAGCCGCGGCAAATTGCCGCTTCGCGTTGGCACCGATCCGATCTCTAAGAACTCTCTCGAGGATCCCGATCGCGAATACCTCGCCCGGACTATTTCCGGGACAGGGCACGTCTTCATCAATCACACCAAGGAATTCGAGTTCTTTGCCGGGGTCAACGACAAGCTTGTGAAGTACGCCGCCGACACCGGATATCGCCGCGAAATTCTGACGACGATTTCCGATACCAACGGCCGCCCGGTGTACGAAGTCTACCGCTTCGTACGCTGAGGCCCAGACAGAACCGACAAGCCCCAGACAGAGCCGCGACCGTGAGGGAGCGTTGCTAGCTAGCTTGCCCTGAGACGCCGCGTGCCGACCGCTCCCTGACAGTCG